>JAYSXR010000212.1:0-11331 GCA_043717145.1 Chitinophagaceae bacterium
AACGCTTAACGCAAAAGGCCATTACTCATATCTTGTAATTCCTGACACGGTACAAGATTTAAAAGCAAATCGTCATGAACCACGGAAACAAAGTCAACCACCTGGGCCGTAAGAAGGCCCACAGAGAAGCGTTACTGAGTAATTTAGCCAGTCAGCTGATCACCCATAAGCGTATTGTTACCACTTTGGCTAAGGCTAAAGCCCTGCGCACTTACGTTGAACCGCTTATTACCAAAACAAAGAAAAGCGAGAACAAAGAAGAGATCATGCACCAGCACAGGATCGTATTCAGTTATTTACAGGATAAAGCTGCCGTGAAAGAACTGTTTACAGTAGTTGGCCCTAAAATAGCCAGCCGTCCCGGTGGATATACCCGTGTTTTGAAATTAGGTATCCGTCCAGGTGACAATGCTGAAAAGGCAATGATCGAGCTGGTTGACTTCAATGAAATTTACGGAAAAGGAGTTGAAAAAACTGCTGAACCGGCTAAAAAAACACGTCGTGGTAAAGTTCCTAAGAAAGCTGAAACCGCTGCACCTGCCGAACCACCTGTTGCAGAAGCACAGGTAGAAGCTATCCCAACCGAAGAAAAAGCCGCAGAATAAACATGAAGTACTAAAAAATATTAAAGGCAAAATCGTTTTCGGTTTTGCCTTTTTTTTGTGCGGATAGTGTTAAAAAAATAGTTACCCGATTATAACCGAGATGATCTTTTTTTGCAATTGAAACAGACCCTACAATGATCCAACCCAAACAACCCGCAATCTTATTACTGGCTGACGGACATGTTTTTTATGGCCATTCTTTCGGAAAGACAGGAACAGCCACCGGTGAGATATGTTTTAATACCGGAATGACTGGCTACCAGGAAGTATTTACCGACCCAAGTTATGCCGGCCAGATACTTATCATGAATAATGTGCATGTGGGTAATTATGGTGTAAAGAAAACAGATGCAGAGAGCAGTACCATAAAAATACGCGGACTGATAGCCCGTAACCTGGAAGAACAATTTAGCCGGATACAGGCCGATGGTGATTTGAATGAATACCTGAAAGTAAATAACATTGTGGCAATTGAAGATATTGATACAAGGGCACTCGTGGCGCATATACGTGCTAAAGGAGCCATGAACTGTATTATCTCAACAGAAGTGACGGATGTAGAAAAACTAACTGCAGAACTGGCCAAAGTGGCTGATATGGATGGACTAGAACTTGCCAGTACGGTAAGTACAACCAAAGAATATGAACTGGGTGATGTGAATGCCACCTTAAAAGTAGCGGTACTTGATTTTGGTGTGAAGCAACATATTTTACAATGCCTGGTTACCCGCGGGTTACATGTGCGGGTACATCCGGCCAAAACACCACTGAGCAGGTTGAAAGAATTTAATCCGAATGGCTATTTTATTTCCAATGGCCCCGGCGACCCTGCGGCTATGCCGTATGCGGTTACTACGATGAAAGATATATTGAAAGAGGATAAACCAGTGTTCGGTATTTGCCTGGGCCACCAGCTACTGGCTTTGGCAAACGATATTCCTACTTTTAAAATGCACCATGGGCACAGGGGGCTTAACCACCCGGTAAAGAATATCATTACGGGCTTATGCGAAATTACCACACAGAACCATGGTTTTGGGGTAGATCCCGAAGCAGTGCGTAAACATCCGAATATAGAAATTACCCATATCAACCTGAATGACAATTCAATTGAAGGAATACGGTTGAAGGATAGAAATGCATTCAGTGTGCAATATCACCCTGAAAGTACACCCGGCCCGCATGACAGCCGTTACCTGTTTGATGATTTTGTGGGTATGATGACTGCTAAATAAACTAATTTTATTGCCACAGATGCCTAGATTTTTTCTGTGGAAATCCGTGGCTTCTGAAGCAATAATTTTTTACCGTACATTCGGTTATGAGAATCGCGATTATCAACGGCCCTAACCTGAACCTGCTGGGAAAGCGGGAAACAGATATTTACGGCAATAAGCCGTTTGAAAAATACCTGCAGGAACTGCGTGTATTATTTCCTGCTGTTGACTTTCATTATTACCAGAGCAATGTAGAAGGTGAATTGATCAATGAACTGCAAAAGGTTGGTTATGATTATGATGGCATTGTTTTAAATGCAGCCGGCTATACCCATACTTCTGTTGCGATAGGCGATGCGGTAGCAGCTATTAAAGCGCCGGTAGTAGAAGTCCATATTACCAATGTTCATTCGAGAGAAGATTTCCGAAAACTATCGCATGTATCAGGTAAATCTGCAGGTAGTATCTTTGGATTGGGGTTAAAGGGATATGAGTTTGCCATTAGATGGCTGGTGGACCGCACGTAGATTTATCGGTATGGTATTTTCTTTCTTCCCGCAGAATCATGAATCAACAATATTCCAAAAAAGTTTTGTGGCTGATACTGATCGTTTCTGTTTTGAAACTGGTTACTGCTTCGTTATTGGAACTGGGTAATGATGAAGTGTATTACTGGACTTACGCATTGCAACCCGACTGGAACCATTTTGATCACCCACCGATGGTTGGTTGGATGATTAGGGTTACGACGATTAACCTTCTTTGGGTAAATGAAGTATCTCTCCGTTTAGGTAGTATTATCTGTGCTGCAATTTCAACTTGGTTTATTTTTAAAACAGGTAAATTACTGGCCAACGAAAAAACGGGATGGTATGCGGCACTTATTTATAACTGTTCTGTGTATACCGGTTTTATTGCCGGACTGTTCATACTTCCCGATTCCCCGCAAATGCCTTTCTGGACTGGTGCCTTATACATAATGGGGCATTTGTTTATTAAGAAAGACGATCAAAAATTAAGCACCTGGATATTATTAGGGTTAATGATCGGGCTGGCTACTTTATGCAAAGTGCATGGTTTGTATTTATGGGCAGGCTTTGGTTTATTCCTTATCATCACAAGAATTACATGGTTATTGAACTGGCGCCTGTATGCCAGTATCGCTGTAACCATACTTTGTGTGCTGCCCATTGTGTATTGGAATGTACTCAATGATTTTATTACGTTCCGTTATCATTCAGACCGTGTTATGCATACTACTGTTCAATGGGATATGCTAGGCAGGGAAATAGGTGGGGAAATTGCCTATCAGAACCCTGTTATTTTTATCCTGGTAAGTATTGCATTAATTGCGATGTTGCGAAACCGGATCAGGATTAACACGAGAAATGCTTCTTTGTGGTTATTGTGCATGAGTTTGCCGATGATCTTTTTGTTTTGGGGTGTTTCTTTATTAAATCCCACATTACCGCATTGGAGTGGGCCAGGATATATACCCTTGTTTTTTGTTGGTGCTTTATATCTTGAGCAAAGATCATTTAAAGTTGTTCCCGGATTTATCAAAATGGCAGCTACTCTGGTTGTTATTGTTTTGATGTCGGGTATTGCACTTGTCAGATTATCGCCCATTAACTTCGGTAGCCATGATCAACAGAATTATGGTGAGTATTGTCCAACACTCGACTTATCGGGTTGGACAAATTTCAGTAAAACATTTGCATGGCAGGTAAAAGAGGATGCTGCCAAAGGTTTAATGAAACCGAATTCACCCATCATCGTTAATAAGTGGTTTCCCGGGGGGCACTTTGAATTCTATACTTCACGTGAAACTGGATTGCCTGTTATAGGTGTTGGTCAGTTGCAGGACCTGCATAAGTTTGCCTGGTTAAATAAAATACGGCAGCCCCTGCAATCAGGTGATGATGCGTATTGCATTGTTCCTTCTAACCTGCCACTAAATGTTATTGAAACTTACGGTCAATATTTTACAGTTATTGAAAAACCTGTGGTAATTAACCAGAGAAGAAGCGGGGGAGTAGTCAGGTATTTTAATGTATACCGAATGAAAGGCTGTAAGCTGGTCCCCAAGCCTGTATTAACTAAGTAGAATCTGCCTTACCTTATTTTTAATTTCCCCTGTTCGAAGTACTATCAACGGGGGGCTTAACTTCAACAACTTTTTCGTTCTTGCCAAAAAAGGTTTCAAAATCTTTCCGGTAAGAAATACTCACCCCCTGCCGGTTGCGGCGGCCGAAGGTGGAACCACTGATGTCGAGACTAGTTTTATTGAAAACAATCAACCTTAATTTTCTGTCCTTTGTAAGGATGAATTCGATATTCACATTCGGAAGCCATTGTGTGTTGCCATTTTGTATGGCAGAACTTCCTAGGTTAAAATCAATATCACTTCCAAGCGTAACAATTATTTTATCATTGGCAAATGCACGGCTAAATTTAAGGTCCACCCTTGTTCGGTCAATCTTATTTGAATTAATATTAGTAGGGTCGAGGATATTGGAACTGCTGTAAACACTGGTACCTATGTCGAACCGTAAACTTTTATCGCCGGTTATCCTGAACAGCAGGTTAGACAGTACCTTGTTTACACTTTTAGTCAATAACTGCGAAACTGTGTTATAACCTAATGAAGTGATTGCATATGGACTTACACCCGGCCCACCACCATTACCCGGGGGAGCAAATGAATTGAAGAGAATAACGAAAGCGACCTGGTTCAATATTTCGTTCTGATCCTTTTCGAGGCGGACAAGGTATTGAGAAAATTCATTGTCTGATTTAATCGGACTGGTTTGCGGGAAGTCTAGCCTGAATTTTATATCCGGTTTACTTAATTTCTCACGTAACTGGGCAATCACATACACATCGCCTCGATAACCTTTTACGGCACCACTGAAAGTATTGTTGCCCACCAGTTCACTAAGACTTACACGCTCGGCTGTATATTGTGCATCAATATGCATGTCGGCCCTGAACGGATCGCCGCTCCACTCAATATAATTACCGGCATCGGGTAATAATTCAAAAGGCTTCCGGATAAGCCCCTGGAAATTGAAAACATAACTACCCTTATCAATATTGTACCTGCCACGGATAGAAAGTGGTTCTGTTGTACCGGCCCGTATTAATAACTTACCATTTCCTACTGCTTTGATCACGTCGCCTGTTTGCTCGTCCAATATCACATCTATCATTACATTCTTATTCACCGTCAGGTCTAGGTCAACCGTCAGGTCCAGTTTACTGCTTCCTGTTTCGGTTGCCATTTCTGTTCCATACTGTTTAAAAACAATAAAATCGGCTGATCCACTTTCGCGTGTGATGGAATTAGGAATATATATGTGCGAACTGTCGTTTGCTCCCGAAACGATATTCATTCTGCAATTGCTTTCAGGCCCTTTAAAACTAAGGTTGGCCCAACCAATTGCTTTGCCATAGAACTGGTTATTATCGGAGGCCCTTGTATCCAGCATTAAAAGTTTATCAGTAATAAGATCGAAATCGAACGACATATTCTTAAAACCCTTCTCATATAATTTCCCGGTTACGGTACCTGTATTCTTATAACGGTCATGTATGTTAAAGCGACCAAAATCTATCCCATCGGGTTGAAAATTAATGTTAGCTGAGTCTATGGTATAATACACCTGCGAATAATTCACTTTCATACCTGCATTCAAGAGTTTGATCTTTCCGAGCAAGTCGGGTGCTTTTAGATTACCACTGATGTTAAGGGTGCCAATGGCCTGTCCCTTAATATCCGTAAATATATTGTTCAGGAATTTATGCAGTATATCAATCCGGGAATTAGCCAACTGGATATCAGTATGAAAAGATTTACCGGTTGTATCTTTAAGATTATAACTACCCTTGGCTATAAATCGGTACCCTTCATTGGGGGATTGAATATCGAAAGGGATCTCACCTGTTTTACTGTTGTAATCTGCCTTGATGGTTACCAGTCCAATCGAGTCGTCATCCAAACGGAATTGTTCAGCTTTTAGGTTTGCAGATGCATTGAATTGTCCTGAAAAATCATTTAATGCAATATTCCCGGAAGTTACCCCCTGTATTCTTGGATCTTTAAAGAAGAGTGAAGTAAGATCGCCCATAACAACGTTCTTAAGGTTTACAACCAGGTTTTGTGTATTGGCACCTGGCTCTTCCCTGCTCTCAACAGTTATTTCCTGAAAGCCCTGGGTGAATTTTATATTCTGCGCATGCATCAGATGCGTTCGGATGGATAACTCTCCCCGCTTTTCAATATTCCATTTTTTCTCGTTCAGTACAAAAGAAGAAGGTCTGAATTCTACTCGCACTCCATCAGATAGGGTATAAACATCGGCATATAGGTCGGCATCATTTAATGTATTGTCAGCACTTGTTTTAATGGATACCACAGAATGGTCATGATAAGAAATCACATTTAATTTTGTATTCGGAAAACGAAGGCTGTCGGTTGCCTGGATGCTACTAATGGTACCGTTCACTGAAAGCGTATCAATATTACCTTTTCCTGCCAGATCAAGGCCACTGAAACTGGCTGTCTTATACTTGCCAAAAGGAATTTTTGCAGTAACACCTAGTAAGTTATTGCGGGTATCTACAGAACCGTTTATCATAGCATCATTAAATCCAGAGATATTTTTATTCCATAATTTAATATACGGCTCTACATAATTTGTATTGACAATGAATGTGAACTGTTGGTTTTTGGGGATGGATTTAGGCGGATCTATGTAAGTAGGGTAATAGTGATTAAGGAAGCCCTGAAAACTTGCAGGAAGGTCGATAATGCTGAATTTACCGGAAATCGTTGCATTAAAATCATTACTGGCCAGGTGCAAGAATTTAACCGAATCAATATAACTCGATTCTAAATTGAGGGAGTCAAAACCAAGGCTTACAGCACCTTTTGTAATATGTGCGTTTAAAAATTTTGCATTCCCTAAAAAATTGTCAATCGTGGTTCCTGTAAAATTCACATCCAACAAACCTGTGAGCTCCAGGGAATCCTTAAAAAGATTGAGTGATTTTAAGTTTGAATGAACAAGGTCGGCAACAATGTTAAAACGTGGCAATTCTTTGGAAAGGTCTATTTCAACCGTACTCGTAAAATCGAGGTTTGGGTCGTCAATCTTTATTTCACCATTAAAATATTTTTTTTGAAAAGTTCCATTGGTAACAATATTTGTATAGGTGTAGTTGTTGTATTCGAGGGATGATATTTTGCCTTCAAGTGTTGTTTTCAACCTGTCTACGGCAAAACCGGTACCTAAAATCTTTCCTTTAAAATTAACGAGGCCCAATTTTGTATCGTTCAAAAATTTGCCCATATTGAAACGGATGGTTTCAATGGCACCAGTGTAAATGGGGTCGCCTTTCCGAGGTAATTGTAAGGCTACATTGGTTCTTACACCCCCTAACTGTGTACTGAAATTGCCTTCCGTAACAAAATTATCAATGGTACCTTTGAAATTACCTTTGTAAATTATTGTTCCGAGAGCAGCGAGGTTAGGGGAGGTAACACCTTTCAAAGCAGGAATAAATACACCCAGGTCATAATAGTTAGTTTGTAAACTACCATTGCTCAAAACGATCTTCGTAGTATTAATATCTGGCAAGCCTTTCATGCTAAGGTTGCCATTAATATTAGTCGTGGCGCCTATCCTTGCCGTTAAGCGGTCTACATTAAAATTTTCTATTGTTCCAAGAAAGTTGCCGCTTAACAGCACTTCTTTTTTCCATGTTTTCAAATCGGGAGCGAAATAGGCAATATCGTCGCTGTTAATACGGGCTTCTTTAAAATGTGCATCCATCGTCACCTGACTGTTGTAATGGCCAAAGTCGTTGGTAAAGTCTTTGAACCTCATTGCATAATAATTGGTGAGGTGGCTCTTGTTCGTTTGCAGATCAAGCTTTGCCAGCTCCATGATCTGGGGCGTGAGCTTGAAATTTGTTTTCAACTTTTTTAATTCCAAACCGCACCGATCTTTCAATGCAATGTCAATATTTGCCCGGAGTGTATCTTTTACAAAAGATATCCTGGCCAGTTTGCCATTTAATTTGCTTAATTGTATATGACTCCCGTCAAAAAAAACGGAAGGTTTATTTACATCTTTGTCCAGGAATAGGCTACCATTGTGTATTGTTAAAGTGTCAAGCAGTAACGTTATATTTCCGCTATTAAAATACATGCCTTCTTTTGCTGCCTGTACAATTTTTTTGGAAGAGAATTCCGGGCGAATAGGTGTATAGCCCTGGATTTTGATAACAGGATCATCCAGGGTGATTGTGCTTACGGTAAACTCGTTTTTAGCGAAATCTATATTATCAGCATCAACTAAAAGGCTGCCTGCCCTGATATCCAGGTAGTCGCCAGCCCAGCGATCGTTTTTCAGGAAATGAATGTTCTTTAAATTAATTTTTTTCAGGTTAAGTGCTAAGCCGCCACTTTTTTTGGTAGGGTTGGGTGAAGCAAAATAATCAATAATATATTGGTAGTTCCATATAGAATCCTTGCGGCTCATATTAACCAATGCATCTTCTAACCCAACATATTTCAACTCAGCTTTATCTTTCAGAAAAAACCAATCGGTAATCCTTACTTTCATTTGTTTTGCATATAGCAGCGTATCTTTTTGTTTATCTCTCACCAGAACACCTTCCAGGTTCATTCGGTTAAACAAGGCAAAACTTACATTTTTTACACTCACTTCGGTGCCAAGGCTTTTTGATAGACGGCTGGTGGCAATACCTACAAGCCAGTTTTGCACTATATCCGTCTGAAAAGCGATAATTGCCAATAAAATCACGGCTATAAGAATAAGAAAACTACGACGTAATATTTTGAAGAAATGGTTCAGAAGCTTTTTGGTTTGAAGGGTAAAAATAGGCATTCGTATCCGTAGAGCAATTACAATACCAAACCCGTAAAAGTAAGCATGAAAGAAGGTTTTTTTTATGCATTACCCCTGTAAGCAACTTATTTAGACCAAATCTTTCTTAAAAGCATCTATTTCATTGATAAAATCAATAGCCGTGATAACAGATTTGTATTCCGGACCCGTCATCATTAATGTCCTTACCCATTTTTTATGTATGTTTTCAAGGTTGATATTCCTGTATAAATAAATAGCTAAGAATGTAAAAAATAAAGTAATAGGGAAAGGGATCAACCAAAATTTAAGACTGTTAAAAAGTATCCATTTGCTATGCCAGAACCAGGTAGTTTGGAAAGGCATCTGTAACCATATAATACCCACGAACTTTAGGGTGGACAACTGTAATTGCGCTAATTTTTTTTGGGTATCTGTTATGTTTTCTGCATAATTGATCTGTTTGATAATGATGATATGTTTTATGTATATTACCACAGCTATTATGGAAAAAAGCATAATAAAACTTACCGAAATGCTGAAATAGAGATTCGTAAAGCGATTTTCGTACACCAAAATACCCAAAAACAAAACCCATAATATACCCAGCACAACTGCCCATATTTTAAAAGTTGCCAGGGAATCTAATTTTGATTTGGCTTTTTGTGTCTGGATTGTTTCAAAGCAACGAAGGTTTAATGCCCATGACTGAAGATTTAATACCCGGGCTTCCTTGATTTTCCTATCGTAGGATTGCCAGATATTTTTCATTTCTATGTCTTCCATAATTATTTGTTTACAGTTGAAAATTTTTGTTTGAGTTTGTCTTTGATTCGACTAATCCTTGTAGCCGTATTGGTTTCTGTAATACCTAGGATATCTGCTATTTCAGCGTAGCTTTTCGATTCAAGGTAGAGGATCATAAGTGCTTTGTCCAGTTCTTTCAATTCACTGATAAACTGTTGCAGGAGGTTGATATTTTCTTCCAGTTCATCCGAGCCGTCGTTTTTGTCTTCAATACCCACTTCATTTTCCGAGATAGGGATGACCGTTTCTGATTTTTTTTCTTTCCGGTAAAAAGAAATGGCCACATTTAATGCAACACGGTACATCCAGGTAGAGAAAGTATGGTCTGTATTAAAACTCTTGCCGGACCGCCATAGCTGATAAGTAATTTCCTGGGCAAGATCTTCCCTGTCGGCTTTATTCCTGCTATATGAATTGCATACCTTAATGATAATTCCCTTGTTCTTTAAAACCAGGCTTAAAAATACTTCATTTGTGGGTTCTCTATTCATCAGGGTTAAAGGATCTTCTTTCCATTATTATTCGCAGGGGGTCCTTAAAAATCACATTTTAAAAAAAAATAATTTTAGATGGGTCAATATAAGTTATCCCTGTGCATGCAAGGATTGATAAGTGGAGGTAATAAGTTACTCAAAACGGATATAAGGGGAATTTGTCAGTTTAAAATCTCTTTGCCTTCTTCTTTTAACGGGAAAGATACAATAAAGGTCGCTTCCTCATTTTCAGTGCTTACCGCACTGATAAATCCATCGTGTTTATCCATAATCTGTTTGCATATGGCAAGACCAATTCCTTTGCCTTCGTATTTTGTGTGAACAAGCAACCGATTAAACATGTTGAAAATATCTTTTGCGTATTTCTGCTAAAAACCGATGCCATTATATTTATAATGGTCCTGCAAAAATTATTCACTTTCTTATTGGTTGGGAATGGAGCACTCTGTGGTATTTCGGCAGTAATCTGTTTATAAGGAGGGACATTCTTTTTACTGTATTTGATGGCATTGCCTATCAAGTTTAGGAAAAGTGATTTAATCAGTACCGGATTTATAATAAGGTTGGGAAGCAGCCTCACACTATCCCGGGCTTTTTTGTCTTTTACTGGCGCATCTAAATCTTCTAAAACTTTAGATACCAACTGGTTAATATTGGTTTTAAGAAACAAATTCTCTTTTTCATTTGACACTTTTGAAAAAATAATAATATCCTTAATCAATTCCTGCATTCTTTCCGCAGCTTTTTGAATGGTTTTTAGTTTTGATAGCCCTTCATTATCCAACTGACTTGAATGTTTAAGCGATAAAAGGTCACTGAAAGTGCGGATTTTTCGCAAAGATTCCTGCCTATAGTTTGAGGCCATAAAAGCAGACCTTCAAGTTCTTTATTGGCAGTCTGTAAACGGTCTATGTAATACTATTTATAAATAATATATAGTCCAATATTTGATTATTGGTTTTTTTTCTTTTATAATTGGACTGCTAAATAATTATATCATGGCACATCCTTTACAGATTATGGTTACACAAACTATTCCGGATCTGCGCAAACTTCAACGCGGTAGTGGGGAGTTAATTACAAAACGCCTGTTTATGCTGATAGAAATTAAAAGGCATGAAAAAATGGGTATTTCCAAAAGAGAGCTATCGCGTATAACAGGTATCAATCACAACAGTATAGTGAAGTGGCGTAAACTGTATAACCTTTCCGGGATTGGGCCTTTGTTAAAACATGGCCGTGTGGGCGGTTTTAAGAAAAGCGTTGTCAGCAAAGAAGAACACAAGAAAATAGAGCTGAAATTAAATGACCC
>JAYSXR010000213.1:0-11314 GCA_043717145.1 Chitinophagaceae bacterium
TCAGCACCTTATCCATTATAAAAGGTAGACGGGTAAAGAGAAAGAATATTTTAAAGTAGGTAATTTTTTTCGCACGAACTGGAGAATGTCTGTTAAACACCGGTTGTCTCACTCACTGCACCGTTCAGCGTATGTCCCAGCAAAGAGCTTTGGAACGGGGATAAAGGGAAATCATATTTTCACACGTTTAGATGCTATAAGTACAAATATTCCTTGCAATAGCGGCCTAACTTTAGTCTTGTATAAAATCAAGGATATAGAATTTGGCCGTGTACTTGAATCGGAATTGAACAATATCAACTTTACTTTGCCCAAAGAGCCTGCTTTTAACAAGTAGGTATTGCGGGGTAAGAAAGCGACTAATCCAAAAGTATATCTCGGTTGTGCCAAATGGAGGAGAACGGAATGGGTTGGTAAAATATATCCCCTCAAAACAAAAAAAGGAGATTTTCTCGACCATTATGTGAAGCATTACAACAGCATTGAACTGAACGCCACCCACTTCAAAGTGTATGGCGCGGCAGGTGTGGCTAAATGGGTGGCTAAAGCGAGGAAGAAGGATTTTATGTTTTGCCCGAAAATGTTCCAGGGCATTACCCATCGTGGGAGTTTATTAAACAAAGAATTTATCACTACCGAATTCCTGCGTGGTATTATAGCTTTTGAAAAACATTTAGGGCCAACTTTTGTACAGGTGAGTGATACCTTTACTACTAAACAGAAAGAAGAGTTGTTTATATTCCTTTGTTCATTGCCAACGAATATGCAGTTCTTTTTAGAACTGCATATCCCCGATTGGTTTGGCAAGGTAGACATGAAGGCTGAATTATTTGATTTCCTCCGGTCTATCAATATGGATATTGTTATTACGGATACCAGTGCAAGAAGGGATTGCGCGCATTTGCATGCGATAGTGCCTAAAACATTTATAAGATATGTAGGTTACAATTTGCATCCTGCAGATTATACAAGAGTGGATGACTGGATTAACCGGATGAAATATTGGTTAGATAACGGAATAGAAGAAATATATTTTTTAATGCGCATGCATGATGAAACTTTTTCTTCGGAACTGACGGTGCATAAGGAAGATAAAATAGCTGCCGCCTGCGGATTAAATTTAATTAAACGGAAATTTATTGATCCGTCTCAAACGGATCTGTTTGATGGCAAATAAATATCAGCGTGCGTAGATTTTTGCATTAGCCGTAAACTGGGCATCAGCTGCTTTCGAGTCGGGAAAGGTTTCTACTTTAATATGGGTATCATCCATCATCTGAACAATCATTAAACCTAACTGAAATGGATTTTGATTGGTGCCACCCGCGCTAAACAACTGGTAAGCTATTTTACCACTCGCTACACTTACCTGCGATGGCAATGGCGCAACGGCCGCAATCGTCCATTTGCCTACCATACCAATGGTGCCGCCAATAGATACGAGTACCACGGAAGGATGCTGTATATCATATGCAAAAGACAATTCTTTGTCCCATCCATCCGGATTATTTGTATAAAAAACAAGGCCATCCAAGAACCAGTTACCGGTTAGCTTTCCCTGTATATCAATATCCACCCGGCCGTCTTTATCGCTACCCTCTCTGTCAACCAAAGGATAGAGCTGTGTTTTCAATGCATCGGTGAAATATTGGAATGGTTTTCCGCAATGGGTTTCCTGCCAACCATATCTTTTTGGGTTAGCATAGCCCGTTAAGGTAAGGGTTTCATCAATCACACCTAAATCAATACTGCTGCCTAAACCGGTGGTGCCTACTTTTTGTCCGGCAGTAATACTACTGCCTTCTTTGATGGATGGATCCAGAACAATATGGTCGAAATAATAACTGAATTTTTCATTTACACGGAACCATACTTTGCATTCCTGTATTCCGAGTATAGGCACGAACAATATTTTCTCCACCTTGCCACTTGTTAATGCATATACCGGAAGTGTGTTTGTGCCGTTTGGAAGATCGCACCAGAAATATACATGATCGGTTGGGATTGTATGACCAACCGGTTGCAGCCATCCTAATGATAAAAGAAATTTGATCTTGGAAACATCAACAGGCGAGTAGAGAAATTTACTTGCTTCATTTGGCCCGCCATACACACTGCCCGTAGAGGTGCCACCGCTGTTTTTGTTACAGCTCAGACTGGCAAACAACCCAAGACTGAGTATTATGCTGATAGCAATCCTGTTCTTCATTACTGTTCAAGGTACATCTTTTTTGATGTGCTGTTGCCTGATAGCGGAGAATTTTTAGGTAAAGATGCTAAAGTGCATTTTTTTGGGAGCTGATTATTTTATTTCGTACATCTCATCCCAGCGTGTGGTGTAACGGGGGCTGCGTAATTCCTGCCGCATTTTCCAGTCGCGGGTGGTGCCAGAGGACGCGAATTTTAATACGTCGTCGCGCATGGCAAAATTTACATTGTCAATCATGCTCATCAGCAGACGGTTTTTATTTTCGGTAGGGGGCACAAACAGGTTACCCTGTATTGATGTATCCGGTACAATACCACTTAGCATTACACCCGCTTTTTTGTAAAATTTTCCATGTTCAAACAATCGTTCTGCCAATGCTACTGCCGGTTTAATTAATTCGTTGGTTGCCGATGTGGCCGAAGGTAAAATCACATAACTGCTTATAGTAGGACCATGCTTGAACGTAGTATCATGCGATTGTTCTCTCGGTACTAAAAATACGCTGATGGTATTGGCGGCACTTTGTTGCCTTCGTAGCTTTTCGGCAGCGCGCGAGGTATACGTGGCAATAGCCTCTTTAATATCTTTTAATTCAGAAACCGTTGAGCCAAACATACGGGTAGTGGCGATCATTTTTTTGTTAATAAGTTCTTCCTTCATGTGCATGCTTTCTATCCCCTTAAGTTCATTGACCAGGCGTGCACCTGTCACACCGCCCAGGTGTTTATTGGCCCAGGTAATATCTTTAAGGCTAAGATCGAATGCTGTATTGACATTGAGGCGGCGTAGTTTTTCTGCATACTGGTAACCTATGCCCCATACCTCTTCAACCGGTGTGCGGATGAGTGCCTGTTCTGTTTTTCGGGGGGTATCTAATACCAGTACACAATTGGTAGCATCTTTGTGTTTCTTGGATAAACGGTTAGCTACTTTACTTAACACTTTAGTAGGTGCAATGCCAATGGATACGTCGATACCCGTCCATTGCTCTACGGTTTCCCGCAGGTATAAAGCAAATGATGGCAATTCTTCTTTGGGTATATGTGTGAGGTCAAGGAACGATTCATCAACTGAATATACTTCTACGCAGTGAGGGGGTAATAACATTCTTAATGTTTCCATTACGCGCCAGCTCAGGTCGCCGTATAAATTATAGTTTGATGAAAAAGTGGCCACACCGTATTTTTCGATCAAGGGCATGGCTTTAAAATAGGGACCGGCCATTTCTACGCCGAGTACTTTAGCTTCATCGCTGCGCGAGATGATGCAGCCATCGTTGTTGCTAAGAACCACAACGGGTTTGTTCTGCAGATGTGGTTTAAATAAACGTTCACAGGAACAATAAAAACTATTACAATCAACGATAGCTCTCATAGCTAACCCCCTGAAGGAGGAATTATGTTTTCGGTTAATAGAATACTTATTTTTTCAATCACGTGTTCTGTATAGTTTGATATTTCATTATTTGTGAACGGGATTACTTGTCAACCGTCGGCTTCCGATGATTGTTGCCACTTTTTTACTTTCAACTGAATATCTGGGTGATCATAAATACTTTCATTAACCTCAATCATCAGCTTTAATGCATAAAAATAAAAATCAACAATTTACATTCCAATGGGATGCTACCTTCTAAATGTGTATCCCTTCGAATAGGTGCGTAAATATCCCCATAAATTCATATTAGTATTTGTTAGATGATTTCTTACATATTTAGCTTCTTCAAACAACAGCGGATTGGTTTCCTAAAACATTTTTCTTCTCCTAAAAATAAAAAGGTATAATTCCCCCTTCAGGGGATTAGGGGGTTTGGTGAATTGAATACACCACAACGCCCCATGCGGCATAACTGCTGAATTCTTCGATCTGAATATTGCCATACTTTTTATTCTCTGCTATTAATGTAACACCTTTCATATGCGTCTGAAGTTTTCTTACTAGCAGTTCACCATTTAAAATGGCAACAATAATTTTGCCATTAACAGCTTTAATACTTCTGTCAACTATGAGCACATCACCACTGTGGATGCCGGCATCTATCATGGCATCGCTGTTCATGCGGAAAAAGAAAGTGGCAGGTTTATTTCGGATGAGTTGTTCATTGAGGTCAATGCCCCGCTCCATATAATCATCAGCGGCGGCCCCAAAACCAGTGGCATTGGCAGTAGGCACTTCCCACTGGTTAAATTTCTTTGAGCCTTTATAGGCGGCCCCATACCATTGTTCCCCATCCATAATAAATAAATTTTTTTATACTAAAATATTTAGTAAATTTATACTAAAAAAATTATCTCTGTAAAATTTTATTTATGGAATCGGACGCAATATCTAACAAATTATTTACCGCCCCGCAGGTAAACGGGTGCCGGGAGTACCTGCTGGTAGCGCATCCAGATGCGGCTGTATATGCACAGGTGATGGAGGAGAAAAAATTCTTTTCTGGGCAATTTAAAACAGCTGTTGCAGCAAAGACCCAGCCGCATATTATTGTAGCTAATTTCCTGGCTGTAGAAAATATGGAAGAAACCATTATCCGGTGGATGCACCGGATAATCAGTAACAAAAAAAGTTTCCGGGTAACGCTGTATCAATATGGAGCATTCAGGCCTCACACGATTTACCTGAAGGTACAGGATCATGAACCTTTTCAGCAATTGGCCAGGGAGTTGAACGTAGTTGACCAATATGTAAGAAGTTATGGATGCCCGGAGATGCATCTTATCAGTCACCCACATCTTACGATTGCCAGAAAGCTGGAACACGCAGTCTATCAACAGGCGGTGAACGTGTATGCAGAAAAATCTTTTCATGCCTCGTTTGAAGTGAAAGAACTGGTGTTATTGAGAATGCAGCATCAGTATGATGCTTGTAAGCAGGTGAGTGTATTTGGGTTAACCCCCTGACCCTGTTCTGGCCCCTACCTGCGAGGGAAAGGAAAAAAGATAATGATATAAATCTGCGATATAATCATATGCAATCCGAGATCCTTTCATCCTATGCCACCGCAGAATATTTATTGGTGATAGAACCACATGAAGCCTTACGTGACAAGATCATGCAGGTAAAAAAATATTTTGCCGATACTTACGATTGTCCGTCGGCTGCAACAGGCAGGCCGAACATAACACTGGCCCGGTTTCAGCAATACGAAATGATAGAGCAACGTGTTATTCACCGTTTACAATTAATGGCTACGGCGCAGGCTTCTTTTGTAGTGGAGTTGCATGATTTTGGAAGTTCCCCCACGCATAGTATCCATATTAATGTAACTACCCAAATACAAATAGTTGAATTGGTAAAATCGTTGCGGCCTATACAACATTTGATGAAAATAGATAAAGACCGTAAGCCGCACTTTATTACACAACCCTTTGTTACAGTGGCGCGTAAACTATTACCCTGGCAATATGAGAAAGGATGGTTAGAGATGAGCCATACACATTTCAGCGGTAGGTTTGATGTAGAGCATTTGGTATTGTTGCGGAAGAGAGAAGGTGAAAAGAGATATGAGGTGGTTAAGAAATTTGCGTTAATGAATGTGAAGGAAAGTATTGTGCAGGGAGAATTGTTTATATAATCCAACTCACTCAACTCACCCCGACTTTGCTTCGTTGTCCACCCCTCTGTGCTTCGTAAAGAGGAGAATGGGTCGAGTAAAGCAAAGTTGGGTGAGTAACTATATTGATATGAAAGACGAAAACACCTACTTCAAGGGCCGCGGTGCCCAGTTCAATCCCAAAAACCGGTTCCTGAAAAATGAACAAGCACGGGATCAGATAGAAAGTATTGACGATTGGACCGAACCAAATTCTGCCACCGTATACTTAGAAGACCATGCCAAAAGCATTGTAAATAAAGTGGATAGTCCGGATGTGGGTATGTATTACAGTATGAACCCGTATCAGGGCTGCGAACATGGCTGTATATATTGTTATGCCCGTAATGCCCATGAATACTGGGGTTACAGTGCGGGATTGGATTTTGAACGCAAAATCATTGTAAAGAAAAATGCACCGGAACTACTGCGTAAATTTTTAATGAATAGGAACTGGGAATGTCTTCCCATCAGTTTAAGTGGTAATACAGATTGTTACCAGCCTGCCGAAAAAAAATTTGAGTTAACCAAACGTATACTTGAAGTATGTAATGAATTTAATCAACCCGTAGGTATGATTACTAAAAACGCGGGCATACTGCGTGATACAAAACTGCTGCAGGAAATGGCGAAAAAGAAATTGGTAAGTGTATTGGTAAGCATTACCTCTTTCAACGAAGATCTGCGAAGGGCGATGGAGCCACGAACCACCACGGCCAAACAAAGATTACGAGTAATAAGGGAATTGAGTGATGCCGGTGTTCGTGCAGGTGTTATGCTTGGCCCGATGATACCTGGATTGAATGAGCATGAAATGCAACGAATCATGGAAGCGGCTAGTGCAAATGGTGCTACATTCAGCGCGTATACTTTTATCCGGTTGAATGGTGCTATTAAATTGATCTTTCATGACTGGTTATATAAAAATTTCCCCGACCGTGCCGATAAAGTATGGCACCTTATACAAAATGGACATGGTGGCCAGGTAAGCGACAGCCGTTATGGCGTTCGTATGCGTGGGGAAGGTCCGATATCTGACCTCGTGGGACAGCAATTTAAAAAGTATAATAAAATATACAAACTGAATGCTGAAAGATGGGAGTTGGATTGTACGCAATTTAGGAGGCCGGGAGAGCAGGGGAGGTTATTTTAAGGAAAGATATTGTAGATTAGTATATCCCCTCTATATGAATATTTATCTATTCTATTAACTAATTATTATGGCAAAAGTAAAAGAATCTCAAGCAAGAATGTTTGAGCACTCGAAATCGCAGGTCGAACTATTTAGAAGATATTTTTCGATTTTTTTAAACGTCATTCATCGAACACCTTTTACCAAGAAAATATATTTATATGATTTATTTGTAGGAGAAGGTAAATATTCTAATGGAGAAAAAGGTAGTGCAATTATTGCAATGGAATGTATTAAAGATCATTATTACAGTAACAAACAGTCATGTCCCAACATAGATGTAAGGTTTAATGATTTTAATAGATCGTAAATTAAACCAAATAAATTTAAAATTGATAGAGTTTAGGAGTTTTGTATAAAAATCTATAAATCAGATAATGTAAATGTTAGTTTTACAAGAATTGATAGTAGTCGAATTTTATCGGAAATTGGCATTCATCTTGGAAGACTAAAAAATGATGAAAGAGCGTTATTATTTATAGATCCTTGGGGGTTTAAAGATATTAAACCAGCCGAATTGAAGGCTATATTAGCGAATGGCAAAACTGAAATAATACTTTTCTTGCCGATATCATTTATGTACAGATTTGCTGATAAATCGTTAAGTGATCAAAATTTCTCGGGAGGCCGCCCACTAGAAGAGTTTTTGCGAGAGCTATTCGGCGGGGGATATACCAGACACTAATAATCAAATTCGCTTTATTAAGCATGTTCGAGAGCAACTCAATGAGTGACTTATTTCACAAAGAAGTTCCCTTGTCGTTTATACAAAACCCTTTTAAAGTAATGAATGATAATCCGCAACATAATTTCCAGGTACTTACCAAAAGAGCGGATATTCTTTACAAGTATCACAAACAGCTTAACTGGACACATAATATCTAGATGGGTGTCTCAGTAGAAGACGAACGGTTTGTAAAGCGTATCGATTATTTACGGAAAACAGATGCGAGAGTTAAATTTCTTTCCTGGGAACCTTTAATCGGGCCTTTGCCTAATCCAAACCTTACGAATATTGAGTGGGTAATTGTTGGTGGAGAAAATGGCCGGAAATTAAGACCGATGGATGTGGATTGGGTATTATATATCCAGCAGCAATGTGAAAAAGTAAAAATTGCCTTCTTTTTTAAACAGTGGGGTGGTGTTAATAAAAAGAAAACCGGCCGTCTATTAGGTGGTAGAACCTATGATGAAATGCCAGAAATATGGCGTGGTGCAGAAATGGAGTATTGAATACTGATATTTTGCACCACAGATTCACAGATGAATGCCGAAAAAAACAGTGAACCTGTGGCGCATGAAATTATTTAAACCGCAGGTTCATCGAAATAATATCCGAATTCATACCAACATTCTTGGTGTAATGCCCGTACCGCAGTTCCAACATATTAAAATGATCTAACCCAAACACGCCCTTGGGCGGTGTTAGCCTGATGCCAGCTCCATAGAACTGGCTGTTAAATTTAGACAGGTCATAATTACTTGTAAAATACTGGTCATTTGTCTTGTGTGCCTGGTATGGCGCAAAATAATCCACGGCATTCTGTGTGTAATAACGGTAAAAAGGGGTTACCGAAACAAAGGGAGTAAACTTGATAGCTGTTTCTATATTAAACGTGTGTGCAGTAAGTCCCCAGTCATCTTTGTAATACCGGTAATAACCCCGAAACACCAGACGATCGCCAAAGAAATAATTAGCACGAAAACCAACAGGTAATTTAAATCGTTTGCTTGGTAAGGTTTCTACTTTTTCACTATTGTCAGTAAAGAAAACACGGTGAAAAGGAAGTCCTAGGTAACCATCCTGGTAAATTGCATCCAGTAAAAAGGCTATCTGTAAACGCTGGTTGATGATCTGCGAATAAGAAAATGAAGTGCCGAATGTGCTTCGCGCAGCAGTAGGGTAATTTTCTCCACGGGGTATAAGGCTGCCCGTTCGGAGCTCCACAGGATAAATGAGTTTAAGATTGTCGAGATACGTGAATAATTTTCCACTGAACTCACCACTCTTGTTTTTTGTTTTTTTCGAAAAGTTTACATTCGCACCGAAGGATATATAGTCGAATTCGTAAGAAATAGATCCTCCAGCGCCAAAGCTGGTTCCTTTTGGTTCATTCTCAACTGTCCAATTAGCCGAAGGGTATATTCGGGTGTCAGCATGTGACGCGGATGAATTGGCTTTCAGGTCAATCATATCTGAAGAAGCGGATGTGTAATGGTCTACACCCAATTCGAAATCATACGTATGTTTCCTGTTCTTTTTATCCCACTTGTGCAATTTAAGCTCAAACGAATTCGAAAAATCGTTTAGTTTTTCTGTACCGGTTCCACCGGTAACTGCAGAATTATTTCCATTCTGTGTATAATAACTCGAAACAATATTGATTTCTTCTATTTTCAAACTACGGCTTTTATAAGCTGTGTCAGGCGAAGGTTTGGTTTGCTGCGAAAAGGCCGCCAGGATACCAATATATAATCCAATAACGGTTAATGATAATTTTCTCATTGCATTACTTTACATCATGAATAATTAATTACAGCCGCAGCCACCGCCGCTTTTTCCTGCATTGGCACCTGAAGCACCTTCTCGGTAAGACTGGAAACTAAGCTCCGTTTTTTCTACTTTTCGGTTGCCCAAAACCATTTCGCCATCATTCAAACGGCTCTTCTGGTATTCTTTCACCGATGTGCAGGAACCCATTAATGTGGCAGTTGCAATACCTACCGCAACGATACCCATGATCTTTGCATGCTTACTTTCTTTGCTCATTGTAGTTGTATGTTTTTGGAAGTAAAAATTTTATTGTTATCATCAATCACTATACAGCCCAGGCCTTTTATCTGGTTAATCATATCAAGGCCAACAGCAATGCCCATGATCATCACCGGTGTAGCCATGGCATCAGCTATTTCTGCATTGGGACTGATAATCGTAACACTTTTAATACCCGTAATAGGGAAACCTGTTTTTGGATCAATGGTATGGGAATATTTTTTGCCATTGATCATTGCGAATTTTTCATAATTACCAGAAGTGGCAATGGCCATATTGGTAATGTTGAGATGTGAAAAAGCATGTTGCGCATTATCGGGATTGGCAATGCCGATTGTCCAGGGTTTTCCGTCAGGCTGGTATCCCCATGCGGTAAGGTCGCCCGATGCATTTACAATTCCGCTTGCCACACCTTTTTGTTGTAATCTCTGTTTGGCACATTCGGCAGCATAGCCTTTACCAATACCACCAAATCCAATTCTCATACCTCTTTCTTTCAAAAAAACAGTGCAGTCGGATTCATTGAGTAATATATTTCGGTAGTTAATAAGCCTTACCAATTGTTTGGCTATTTTTGCATCCGGTAAGCTGATCATGGTTTGGTCAAAATTCCAAAACTTCTTATCAAGCGAGCCAAAACTGATATCGAATGCACCTTGTGTTAATTGAGAAATACGGATGGAGCGCTGTATAATAGTAAAGACTTCCCTGTCAACTTTTACGGGGACGATGCCAGCATTCTTGTTGATAAGATTGGTCTGGCTGCCATCATCAAATGTGGTCAGCAGTTTTTCTATCCTTTTAATTTCAATAACAGCATCTGTAATGCGGTCATTGGCCCATTGTTCGTCATCAGCAACTACACTTATTTCAAAACGGTTACCCATCAGCTTCATTTTTCGCTGATAGATGTGTGATGATGCAGGCAACTCCCTTGTCAATACATTATTTGCTTGCATCAATTGCTTTTTTTATGTCCTCAACAAATTCTTCTGCTCTCATTTTAGGTAAACCATCCCAGGATTTCATAAGTTTACCATCGGCATTTAGTAACACGGTAAACGGGAAACTGCCAGTTGCATTATAGGTATCGGCCAGTTTATCATTTTGTTGCTGTAAGGTTATGGATAACTGGTTTTTCTTTTGCCTGGGAAAATCTGCATTTAACAGTACCAGATTGTTTTCACTAAATTTTGTAAACTCAGGGCTTTCAAAAAAATCATGGTGTAATTTAATACAAGGCCCGCACCAGTCAGATCCCGAGAAACTTAATAAAATATAAGCGTGATTATTGGAGGCATTTATTTTGGCTTTGTCAAAATTGGTCTCCCAACTCGTGAATGCAGAAAGCAACAGGAATAATGAAGCAGCCGCTATAGTACTCATTTAGTATAAAGTTTGGTAGTAAAGCTAATGTTACAACGTTGATCTGTAAAGAGTATTTCTCACCTTAACAAAGGTTTAGATACTTATTGTTGCTTTGTTCCGATTAAAAGAGCATTAAGTTTTTGCTAAAGAAAACCCAAAGCAGGACTGAAGACGCTA
>JAYSXR010000214.1:0-11268 GCA_043717145.1 Chitinophagaceae bacterium
CATTGTTAGGTATTGTGGCCGACAGGTGGGTTAATGCTGAAAAAGTATTAGGACTTTGCCATATTATTGGGGCTGGCCTGCTTCTCTGGGCATCAACGGTAACCGATTACCGCACATTTTACCTAATCATGCTACTCAACTCAATGTTTTTTATGCCAACCATCGCGTTGAACAATACGGTCTCCTATATCCTGTTGGAAAGGAAAGGGTTTGATATTATTAAAGACTTCCCACCCATTCGCGTATGGGGTACTATCGGTTTTATTTGTGCTATGTGGATGGTGGATATGTTCGGCTGGACCAAGAGCCCGCTTCAACTATATGTGAGTGCCGCGGCCGGTTTATTATTAGGTATTTATTCTTTTGCCATGCCTGCCTGCACACGGATAAAGATGGATGCCAATCGGAGCCTGGTTTCTGCAATGGGCCTCGATGCTTTTGTTTTATTTAAAAGAAAGAAGATGATCGTCTTCTTTGTATTCGCCATGTTGCTGGGGGCGGCTTTGCAAATCACCAATGCATTCGGAGGTGCTTTCCTTGATGATTTCAAAACCAGTTATGCAGATTCATTTGGGGTTAAACACCCCAACCTGTTACTATCTATTTCACAGATATCGGAAACGCTATTCATTCTCACTATTCCTTTTTTCTTACGCAGGTTCGGTATTAAGAATGTAATGCTGATAAGCATTTTTGCCTGGGTTTTCCGCTTCGGTCTGTTTGGCATCGGCGATCCCGGTCATGGCTTATACCTGTTGATCCTTTCCATGATCATTTATGGGATGGCTTTTGATTTTTTCAATATCTCAGGTTCTTTATTTGTGGAAAAAGAAGCCGACGTTAAAATTAGGGCCAGTGCACAAGGTTTATTCATGTTGATGACCAATGGTATTGGTGCTTACCTTGGCGGAACGCTCAGTGGCTGGGTGGTGGATCATTTTACGGCAAACGGGGTAAAAGACTGGCAAAGTATCTGGTTTACGTTTGGTGCTTATGCACTGGTATTAGGGATTATTTTTCCGCTGGTATTCAGGTACAAGCATGATCCGAATGAAACGGAATTGGTGAAGCATGCATAACAAGTAATTATATTTGTAGAACGGAGAAATAGCAGATTCAAAAGGGGAGCCCGATAATGATAAGCCAATAATTATTAATTACGGATTAGGAATTACTAATTAATTTTGCTTTTCAAATAAAGTGACTATGATTCCCGCTGTTTCTGATCCGTTTAGTATTGTTGCTAACACTGCTGATATCCAACTCAAACAAATAGGTGAAAAAATACTTCGCAAAGAGCGGATATCCTTTGAGGATGGGGTAGCTTTATTTGAAAAAGGCTCACTCTCATGGCTCGGCGTCTTGGCTAATTGGGTTCGAGAGCAAAAGCATGGTGATAAAACCTATTTCAACCGCAATTTTCATATAGAGCCAACCAATGTATGTGTATTCTCCTGTAAATTTTGTTCTTACTCCCGCTTGTATGCCAACCGCGAAGAAGGTTGGGAATTGAGTATTGAACAGATGATGCACATTGTAAAAAGCTACGACGGTAAACCCGTTACAGAGGTACATATTGTAGGTGGCGTTCATCCAAAAATGAATATGGCTTTCTTTATTGAGCTGCTGCAAACCATCAAAGCACATCGTCCCGACCTGCATATCAAGGCTTTTACGCCGGTTGAACTGGATTACATGTTTAAAAAAGCGAAAGTAAGTGTAGAAGAAGGTATGCGCCTGGCACATGATGCAGGATTGGATTCATTACCCGGCGGGGGTGCAGAAATTTTTCATCCTGATATCCGTAAACAAATATGTGATGACAAAGTAGATGCTGAAGGATGGCTGCATATTCACAAAGCGGCCCATGAATTAGGCATGCACAGCAATGCAACCATGCTATACGGACATATTGAAGCATTCAAACACCGAATAGACCATATGGACAGGTTGCGCCAGTTACAGGATCAAACGGGTGGCTTTAATACATTCATCCCACTCAAATTTCGTAACAAGAATAATGATATGAGTTATGTTATAGAATCCACTGTGATCGAAGACATGAAAATGTATGCAGTGGCCAGGCTGTACTTGGATAATTTTCCACATATCAAAGCTTATTGGCCTATGCTGGGTAGAAAAAATGCACAACTATCGCTTTCTTTTGGGGTGAATGATATTGACGGAACCATTGACGACTCAACTAAAATATACGCCATGGCAGGTAGTGAAGAACAAGCCCCTACCATGAGCACGGCGGACCTGGTAACGCTCATCCGGCAGGTAAAAAGACAACCGGTTGAGAGAGGTACCCTTTATAATGAGATCAGGGATTACTCGGATACTGCATTGGAAGCTGATCCCAGCTTGAATTAATCGCTTGAAGAATTCCTTGATATACACAGATAAATTTCCTGTTTATTATCTTCACTAGGCAACGTATAGTCAATTATAGGTATCTCTTCCTTGCTAAACTAAAATAGCAAGTATGAAACGGTTGCATCTGCTATCTCTGGTGGTATTGCTGCTTATCCTTAATGCCTGCCGGCGAGAACTTTCTTGCGAAGATTGTCCTTCTCTACAAACAAATACGATTATTGACAGTTTGCCGACTGATTATCCTTTTCAAAACGGGTATTGTGCCGGAAGTTCTCTAGGAATCTCCATCCCATTTCATGATTCTGTGCGGTATTCAGGAAAGGACCCTTTGGTGGATTCTTTACAACTTGACATGCCGGTGCCGGGTGACCAGCAAACACAAGGTAGTTGTTCTGCCTGGGCCACTGTATATGCGGCAGGCAGTTATATAGCAAGGATATCAGGTGGAAAGCCCTATTCAGACAGCAGTTTACTGAGCCCTAAGTTTACTTATAACCAGATTACAAAGGGTAATTGTGGCTGTACCTCTATTACCGATAATCTTTACCTGTTACAAACACAAGGGGCCAGTTCGATGAAGGATATGCCTTATAATCCCAACGAATGCCTGCTGCAACCTGATAGCCTGCAGCGAAAGAAAGCTGAACCGTTCAAAATTAAGGACTGGCTCACTATAGATCTCACCAATCTTACTTTGATCAAAGAACAGTTATCTCATAAAATGCCGGTTATCTTTTCAACCAATTCAGATAATGGGTTTTGTAAACTAAAGGCACCTTTTATCTGGAAAGAGCGAACAGGCGATGCGAAAGGCCATGCAATGGTTATTTGTGGGTATGATGAAAAACGAAAAGCATTCCGTATAATCAATTCATGGAGCATCCGATGGGCCGATAAAGGTTTTGCGTGGATAGACTATACTTTTTTCGTAAAGAACCTGCAAGATCCGCTTGGGTATGTAATTACGTTATGATATAGGTATGTTGTTTGCTGAATAGTTAGGTGATCTTCCCTTCAATTCAACATTCTCTGTTCAATGCGCTATCCCTTCATTCACGCCGTTTTGTTGGCAATAGTATCAATCGCAAAGTAGTATCATTTGTAAAATAGCTAACCGCCCAGTGGATGAAAATAATCAGTTTATTTTTTACACTTAATATCAGCATAAGGTGCAGGAACATCCATACAAGCCACGCTAATCTTCCCTGAAAACTCATAAAAGGCAGGTCAACAACCGCTTTTCTTTTGCCAACTGTAGCCATGGTTCCGGGGTTTTTATAAGTAAATATTTTAAGTGGTTTACCAAGTAACAGGTTCCCTAAATTTTCAGCTGTATTTTTTGCCTGTGCAATAGCTACATTCGCTAGTTGCGGATGGCCTTTTGGAAAAGAACTGGTTTCCATATAAGCGATATCGCCTATTGCGAAAATATTGTCAAATCCGTCCACTCGGTTATAGGCATCTACTTTTATCCGGTTACCCCTAACCAATTTTTCTTTATCAATACCTGATGGTACATTACCTGTTACACCCGCTGCCCAGATAAGTGTATTGGTTGGTATGGTGTTGCCATCATCCAGTGTTACGGTTTTTCCATCGTAGTCCTTTACATGTGCATTCAATCTTACATGCACGCCCATGGCTTCGAGGTATTCCTGCGATTTTTGTTGAGAAGCTTTGCTCATTACACCCAGTGTCGCCAAACCCGCCTCCAGGAGATAAACAGTTAATTTTGAAAAATCCATATCAGGATAATCTTTGGGAAGAATATTTTGTTTTAACTCTGCGAGTGAACCGGAAAGCTCCACACCAGTGGGACCGCCGCCTACCACTACAATATTCATGATGGCGGGCAATTCTGAATCAGTTGCTGATAATGCATCTTCAAAATTCAACAGGATACGGTTACGCAGGGTAATGGCTTCGGTGGTTGATTTCATGGGGAATGCAAACTGCTCAATATTTGTGTTCCCGAAATAGTTGGTGGTGCAACCTGTAGCCATCACTAAATAATCATAAGAAAAATCACCTGCATCTGTGATCACTTTTTGGGAAGCCGTTTCCACCTGTTTTATTTTAGCCAATCTCACATGTACGTTGTGTTTTTTTTGAAATACTTTGCGCAAAGGAAATGAAATAGAACTGGGTTCTAACCTTGCCGTAGCCACCTGGTAAAGCAATGGCTGGAATTGGTGGAAATTATATTGATCAATCAATGTAATCTCATAAGCGCTGCTTCTGATCCTTCTTGCTAATTGTAATCCGGCGAAACCTGCTCCGAGTATTACGACTTGTTTTTTATCCATAGTTATTTTATTTTAAATCTTTGATGTAGGATTATAAATGGAGAGCCTCATTCAACATATATAATTCAACATTCAAAATATCCACTAACATTCCGGCAGGCTGATCGGGATATGAATGGCCAGGCCCCCATCGGCTGTTTCTTTGTATTTGCTGCTCATATCCAATGCTGTATCCCACATGGTTTTGATTACTTTATCCAGGCTCACAATCGCATAATCCGGTGAACTTTGTAATGCAAGTTGGGATGCGGTGATGGCTTTGATAGCGCCCATCGTATTGCGTTCTATGCAAGGTATCTGTACAAGTCCGCCTATCGGATCGCATGTCAAACCAAGATGGTGTTCCATGGCAATTTCAGCGGCCATTAATGATTGGCGTTGTGTGCCACCCAATGCTTCTGTGAGGGCGGCAGCGGCCATGGCCGATGATACCCCGATCTCTGCCTGGCAACCACCCATCGCTGCTGAAATGGTGGCTCCTTTTTTAAAGATGCTACCTATCTCGGATGCTGTTAGTAAAAAACGGATTATTTTCTCATCAGTGTAGCCATCACAAAAAACGATGAAATATTGCAATACAGCGGGTATTACGCCTGCTGCCCCATTGGTAGGTGCGGTTACTATCCTGCCGAATGATGCGTTTTCTTCATTCACCGCCAGTGCAAAACAACTTACCCAGTCGAGTGTGTATTTGAAATTGTTTCCACCTCTTTTAATGCACTGGATCCAGCTTTCATAATCCGAATAAGGATGTTCATTAATCAATCTTTTATTCAGGTCAAATGCCCTGCGCCGTACTTGTAAACCACCAGGTAATTCGCCTTGAGTATGACAGCCCCTGTAAGTACATTCTTTAATACTGTTCCAGATTTGCAGTACACCTTTCCTGGTATCGGCTTCAGAACGCCAGGCAGATTCATTTTCCATTACCACTTCATGAATGGTCATGCCTTTCATACACCAATGCAACAGATCATCTGCTGTATTTATGGGGAAAGGAAGGTCTACAACTGCTTTACCACCATTGACTTCTCCCTCTTTTACCACAAAGCCGCCACCAACCGAGAAAAAAGTTTCGCTCCAGCTTTCACCGTTTCGTAATTGTACCAGAAAAGAAAGTCCGTTAGGATGAAAGGGCAATAATTCATTATGAAGAAACTGTACTTTTTCGGACACATCAAAATCAATCCATGCTTCATTTCCCAGCCGCAATTTCTTATCAGCATTAATCTTATTGATTTTAGGTGTGATGGCATTCACATCAATAGTTACCGGATCTTCACCACACAGGCCCAGTATCACGGCGATATCTGTTCCATGCCCTTTTCCTGTTTTTGCCAATGATCCATATAATAAAACGGTTACGGAACTTACCCGCGCAAGACTGGCTTTCTGTTTGATCGTTTCAACACAACGTAAAGCCGCCCGCCATGGACCTAATGTATGTGAACTGGAAGGTCCGACACCAATTTTAAACATATCGAAAACAGAAATGGATTCATGTGGCATATTGTAAAGTTACTAAAGCTTTAAGGAGAGTTCAACATAGGGGACAAAAGCCTCTTTAATTCTGCAAAACTTACAAGCGTTTGGATAGTTTTTCCGAACTTTCGGCCGCAAAATAAATATGTACTAAATTATATTAATGTAATTTTTCTATGCAACTTTCTTCTTTATTAGACAGGTTTGCTGAACCTGAAACACTGAAAATGGCCAAACTGGGCCGCGAATTACGGGCTAAAGGGGTAGATGTGATTGATCTGAGTTTAGGCGAACCCGATTTTGATACCCCCCAGCATATTAAAGATGCCGCTATCAAAGCCATTACTGATAATTGGAGCCATTATACACCGGTAGCGGGATATTTGGACCTGCGTGAAGCGGTATGTACCAAATTAAAACGTGATAATAATCTTGACTATGCACCTGAAAATATTGTTACTTCAACTGGGGCTAAACAAAGTTTAGCCAATGCCATTCTCGCATTGGTAGATGAAGGTGATGAAGTGATCATACCAACCCCTTATTGGGTTACGTATTCCGAATTGGTAAAAATTGCGCGAGGCAAAGTGGTTGAAATAAGAACATCCGTTGAAAACAGTTTTAAACCAACGCCTCAACAGGTAGAAGCGGCCATTACGCCAAAGTCTAAAGTGTTCATGTTTTCATCACCCTGCAACCCATCGGGTGCTGTATATAGTAAAGCGGAGCTGGAAGCATTGGCTGTAGTGTTCAGAAAACATCCAAACATCATCATCCTTGCAGACGAAATATATGAGTACATTAATTTTGTTGGTAAGCATGAAAGCATTGCCCAGTTTGCTGATTTGAAAGAGCGCGTAGTATTGATTAACGGGTTGAGCAAAGGGTTTGCAATGACGGGCTGGCGTTTGGGATATATAGCCGCCAATACCACCATTGCGAAAGCCTGTGAAAAATTACAGGGACAGTTCACCAGCGGAGCAAGTTCCATCACCCAAAAAGCAGCAGTAGCCGCTTTAACAGGTGATCTTCGTCCTTCTAAGGAAATGGCTGAAGAGTTTACCCGCAGAAGAGAAAAAACATTAGCCTTGGTAAATGATATCCCCGGTTTCAAATGTTTTAAACCACAGGGTGCATTTTATGTATTTCCTGATGTGAGTTATTATTACGGGAAGGCAAACGGTACAGAAACTATTACCAATGCGGCGGATTTCAGTATGTACCTTTTACATACAGCGCATGTTTCCTGCGTAATGGGTGATGCTTTTGGCGAACCCAATTGCGTTCGCTTTTCGTTTGCCAACAGCATGACCAATATTGAAAGGGCCTGGGCACGAATTAAAGAGGCTTTGGGTAAATTGAAATGATAATTTTAAAGCCGTCATTTCGACGAAGGAGAAACATGCTATCCGATTAATAGATTTCTCCTTCGTTGAAATAATGACGGTTTACTGTTTATTTTGATCCAGTAGCTATTCCACCCTTTTTGCTGTCCACATTCACTGTATATTGTCCACCACCCTGCACAATCCATTTTACAATAACCGCTCCCATACCTGGAATATTTGTGACCTCAATAGTTTGCGGGTTGTTCTTTTGTTCGGTAGTTAAGTTCAGGTCCTTATTCTCTACTGTCATACCTGCCAGTACTTTTCCAGAAGTGGACAAACTGATATAATCTGGTCTTTCGATTTTATTTTTGGCATCCTGACTGCTGTGCGTGGGCATCAGGCGTAGGTTGGCAATAACGGCCGTTACTTCTTTTATACCATCACCCAAATCTTTTTCAATAATATCCTGCACTTCTAATTTGGGTGTTGAATAACAATGATAAATACTGAATGCCATATTTCTATGTGCATCTGATTCTAACAGAAAGCCGGGATGTGCGCGGGTAAAGTTTTTCTTAAAACCACCAATCTCTATTTTTCCAAATTGCGGGTGATTATATTCTTTCCATGGAACAAAAGCATCCTGGAAAAGCAGGTACCTGTCAAAATTATAGGTACTATTATCAAATGGGTCGCGGGTTCCTTCTTTCATGAACATTAAATAGGGTGTCCATAATTCATTTGAGTAAGTGTAAATACCACGACCTGCATAAAACCAATCCAGTTCACCACCGTAAGCCGAATACAAATCTTTATACACTACCAAATATTTATACCCGGGTAATAACTCCTCCCCCTTTTTACCAATCGCATCATATACCAAAAGGTCCTGTGCATTATAGGTACTCACATCTTCCTGACCGCCGGGCCCCCTTAGAATCATGCCGCCTGCATTGTGAAAAGATTGGGCTGCTGCAATATTTGGGTGCTTCATCACAAATTCCATTACAGACCTGTTCTCAGGCAAGGAGAAGGGATATTTATAAGCACCATTCTGAATATAATTCGGCTGCCATCCCCAGCCCCAATCACGATTGGGATCGTATTCAAATGCATATCCATCTTCGCTTACACGGCCATCCCCATCTTTATCCATTCCTTCTATACCAATAAACTCATAATCACCTTTTTCATCGGAGCCAACCTGGATCATATTTCGCGGGTCTTTGGGATCTATTTTAAAACGGCCATTTGGACTTTTTCTCCGCATTAGTGTAATATTGCCGTCTCCATCAAGGTCTTCATACGCATCTTCATTGACCAATCCATCCCCATCATTATCTACCGGAATTAAACCCGATCGTGGCGAATTAGCTGAATTGGGTTTATGGATATAACTGTCGCGGCCATCAGGATTAATCGTAGGTATGATATAAAATACCTTATCTCCCAATAACTCCTGTATGAATTTTGTATCGCCAAAAGATTCTGTCAGATACCACGCGGTGTACATGGCAAATTCTGCCCCTTGTATTTCATTTGAATGGATATTACCATCAATGTACATTCCGGGCTTTTTAGCTGCATCACCTTTTTTGAAATCAGTTATCGTCAGACACAAGAGATCACGGCCTTCATACGATTTACCAATTGATTCCAGTTTAGCCAGGTTCGGATAGGCTGCGGCAATTTTTTTACAGATTTCACTAATACCGGCATGGTCATAATACCGGTTCCAGGTAACGATTACTTTTGGATTAGCCGGCGAGCCTGCCGCTTTAAATACCTGTTCCGGCGTTTGCGAAAAAGCTGTGGAACCAAAAAATAGGGCTATGGCTGCGATGATAGTTTGTTTAATGCGCTTCATAATACTTTGTTTTGTTGGTTAGAGTGTTACTTCTATATTTTTTACGCCGGCGGTAGGGCAGCCTATTTCAATCGCCAATTTGCCGGTTCCTTTGATCAGCCAATTGAAAGATTGTGAAGCGGAAGCATCCAAGGAACTTAAAAGTGTAATCTTTCTTCCGCCCACTACTTCCTGTTTATCTACTGTTTTTACAGCCACTTTCAATTTCTTTAAAAAATAGCTTCGTTCACCCAATTTACTATGTGTCGATAAGCCACCTTTGTTTATCAGATCTAAACTAATACGCGTAAGGCCATTGCCAAGTTTTTCAGTTTTCAAATTCAGAATATCTATTTCAGGTTGTTGATAGGCGAGTTTTATCAGGAATTCTGTGTGTTTCTTTACAATATCTGCGACCATTTTATACGGCGGATTGATCATGACAAAAGGATCCAGCCCACCGACTTCTACTTTCTGATTGGGATAGTCTATATTAGACACCGTTTTCCATTCTGTAAAGTTGTTGGTAATGCCCTGTTGTTGTGCCCATCTCAGGTAATTAGCGGTAGGGTCTTCTACGGTAAAAGCTTTTTCTTTTTTAGTGGTATCCGGTTTCGCTTTGGGTACCCACCAACCCGGCGTACTGAAACTATACCGGGTATAATGATAATAACCCCACGACAATATATCGCCACCGGCAGGTGATGTTTTAGGCGCATCTTTCAAGCCGGTTATTTTATTATATAATTCGCTGACCATGTTGTTTGCTTTGGCATCTGGTTCTAAATATCCCGCTAATATGCGCTCCTTTGCAGCAGCTGGATTGAAAGCAACGGGGGTTGATAAATTATTATTACTGCCAAAACTGATGATAGCATACACATTAAATGCATCGTATAAAAAATTGAGTAGTGCCCTTGTCTCTTTTTCACTGGCAGGGTAATCACCTGCTCCGGCTGCAAAAGTATTATGCTTATAAGTAAGGTTTTTATTGAAGGCAATACCACCTTCCCCATCTTCATTCAATAAACCGTCTTTATCATTGTCAATTCCTTCAATAAGGAGTAAGTATTTACCCTTCTCACCTTTGACTGGATCGGCTTTAATCAATACCCGTGGATCATCGGGGTGCAGTTTATAATCACCGAGAGGCGATTCAACCCGCATCTGGGTAATCTTGCCATTACCATCAAGGTCGTCAAACCCATCTTCATTCAGTTTTCCATCACGGTCATCATCAGTTTCTGTGGCATTGCCAGTACGTTCGTATTTTAATTTTGCAAAATATTGTTCCATAGCATCCGGACTCATGTTCGCAAAAACATAATAGGTTGTTTTTGCCAGCAGGTTTTTAATACTGTCGCTATTACTGCCTTTCAATAGATTTTCTGCAAAACCTATGGCCAATTCTGTACCTAATAAATGATTTCCCTCTGTACCGCCTACAACCGCAATGGCAGGCTTTGACTCGGTTTTACCTAAACCGATGGTCAATAGCCAGATATCTTTGCCACCATTGGTTTTAGTAAGGGAAATAAGCGTAGTGAAACCGGGATAGGCTTTCGTTAATGCATTGAGCCTGGTAGTTTGTTCTGCATAATTGCTATATTCCTGCGCCGACAGCGAAACCGCAAATAATACAAACAAAGTCGCAAATAAGGATTGTCTCATGAAGCATGTTTTAGGTTTTAAATATAGTGGAATTGCTGAATTATCGAATTAGAAATGGGTGGATGGCAGAACGGAGTAAAAAAGTTAAAAGGGGTAAATGGGATTGGGAATCGAGAAGTGGGTTTACGAACTTTTTTATCCCTTTTAATAATTTTATAGGATTAGGTATTTGATTCTCGAAGATAAATTAAATGGTTGGTTTTAACTAATATATTTAGTATTTTACGTCTAAATAACTTAGTTATGTTTAAAG
>JAYSXR010000215.1:0-3706 GCA_043717145.1 Chitinophagaceae bacterium
ACATCGCAGCGTTGAGTCTCCCTTTGTCATCAGTTATGAAATTGAAAATGGAAAGATTGTACACCACTGGCTTATTGCCGATTCCATGGCGTTGATGGAGCAATTGGGCGCAGTGAATGTGTCTGCAGAAGCGGTTTAAACAAGGCAGGTACAAAGATGACATCTTTTAAAAGGTGTCATCACTAAAAATTAGAATACCAGTTTCTCGGTACATAAAAAATACAGAATTATTGGTATTGTATTTAATACTATTCAATAGTAGGTTTACTTTGCAATTGTTCATCCAGTTTCTTTAGAAATACCAACGTAGGTTTCCACTTAAAATTCACATTCCTTTTTATAAAAGATTGCAGCTTAAAATAAATACACTGGTTATCTATTGCCGGCAATTTTTGTGGAATTTGTTTATTGATACCTGTCTGTAATTTATTTGGTTAGACGAAACAAAACTTATGTCAATCTAAAGCTAAAGCAACTATAATGAAAAAAACTGCTAAACCTATTTTCTTTTTACTAAGTGCCTTGTTTTTGGCAAATCTATCCCTTGCGCAGGATACTACAGCGGAAGTAACCGCCTGGTTGAAGCAAAATTCAATCCCCATTAAATCTATAAAAGCAGGATCTGGCTTTTCGGACTTGCAGCCCCTGAAAAAAATACTTCAAGATGTACAGGTAATCGGACTGGGTGAAGCCACACATGGCACGCATGATTTTTTTGAATTTAAGCACCGCTTGATAGAGTTCCTGGTAACACAGATGGGTTTTACCGCATTTGCTATTGAAGCTAGCTTTTCGGATTGTGAGCCTATTAATGATTACATACTTACAGGCAAAGGAGACCGGGCAACGGTACTCACAAATCAAAATTATACAGCTTGGGACACCGAAGAATTTTCAGCTATGCTGGATTGGATGAGGGATTATAATCAAAAAGTACCGGATGAAAAAAAAGTACGATTTTATGGATTGGACATATTGAGCCTGCAAAAAGTCGGAAGAGAAAAAGCGAGAGGCTATTTCCAAAAATACGTGCCGGAAAAAGTGGCAACAATTGATTCAGTATTAAGTGTGTTTGCAGGTGAAGAAGTTAATTGGCTCAGCCATATGAATCAAACTGCTCTACAGCAAAGTTTTATTCCTTTGAATGAATTAATAAACTATTTGATAGATAATAAGGATAGATTGGTCGGTGCTTCTTCCTTGAAGGAATTGGAACAAACTCACAAGCACCTTGAAGTGATGCAACAATCGCTTTATTTTCATCTTAAGGATGTACCGCCTTCTTTTGCATCTAAAAAATTAGTCAGAGATGAGTACATGTGGCAGAACCTGCTGTACATAATGGAAAGGGAAAGACCGAATGCCAAGTTGATGTTTTGGGCTTACAATGGTCATATATCAAGAAATGAAGAAATAAAGGAAAAAAGTGTAGGTTATTTTTTGGGAGAAAAGTTGAAAGACAGATACTTTGCACTTGGCCTGGAATGTTACGAAGGAACCTTTCAGGCAAGGGAAGAACTGCCTGATAACTACTGGGGAGACCTAAAAATCGATACACTTCATACTGATCTAAAAACCATCAATTGGCATTTCGCACAAACAGGCAAGCCATACTTGTTGGTGGATCTGCGACAGGCATGGTCCAATCCTATAGTAAGCAAATGGCTAGATACTCCCAGTAGCTTTGCGGCAGGCTATTGGGGTCATCGAAACGCAAAAGAAAATTTTGAAATCCGTGCCCATAAAGGTTACTACGACGGAGTGTTTTTCATTCAACGCTCCACACCCGTGCATCCTACAAAAAACGCACTGGCAAGAAGCAAAGGCAGAATAGGGTTTTAAATTCTGGTGTGGAAAATACATCGCCTAACAACCAATTCTTGTTGCAGGTAAAAAACTGAAATGATGAGGTGTTTGTAAATAGCGATGTCATAAAGAAGAAGCTTTTTATTTTTATTATCATTAACTTAAATTTTATGAGTGAACTAATGAACGAAAAAAAATATTTAAACGGAAATAGTTGGCAAATTCAATCCCACTACATGGACTTATCCAATCGTAGGAAACAAAACAACTACCAGTACGCAGATAACAGGAGTCACATCATTCAGTGATTTTCAGATTGGAGAGCCCTGCCTGGCACCTTTCATATCTGGCCACCCTTTGGCAACACAAACCATCTGTAAAAACACTCCGTCATCAAACTTAACAGTAACAGCAACAGGAGATGGATTAACCTATCAATGGTATGTTGATAATAATAATTCCGGGGTTGACGGTAGTTCTATTGCCAGCGCAACAAATAGTTCCTTCACTCCACCAACTGGTACAGCCGGTACTTTATTTTATTATGTTGTAGTAACCGGCGACTGTGGTAGTGCTACATCAAATTATGCATCGGTAACAGTAAGCCCTTTATTTACATGGTACCGGGATGCAGACTCGGATGGTTTCGGGGCGCTGAATAACCTAACAACAACCTGTTCTTCCACAGCACCTGCAGGCTATGTGAGCAACAGCACAGATTGTGATGACACAAAAGCTACCTATGCAGATAATGATGGAGATGGTTTTGGAGCAGGGCCAAAAACTCCATGCGGTGTTGGTAACAATACAGATTGTGATGATACTAATTGGGCTATTAACCCCGGAGCAGCCGAAATTTGCGGCAATGGCATTGACGATAACTGTAATGGCCTTATTGATGAAAATTGTACGGGTTGCAGTAATGCAACTGATATTTCGACTTCAAATATTACTTCATCAAGTGCCACTTTAAATTGGAAAGCCAAAGCAAATCCAACTCAATGGCAGGTGCAGTACAAAACGACAAAACTTGGGTCAATGTGGGTAGATGTTTTCGCAACAGGAGATAAAAGATCAATTACCCTACTTAACCTAGCTGCCAAACAGGACTACAAATGGAATATAAGAGCTAAGTGCGGTAATAAATGGTTGTCTTATTCAGAGAGTATAGGCTTTAGAACCTTAGCAGGCACGGCAGCTTCCCGGATGGTGATCTCAACAGAAGAGAAACCATTTAGAATCATAACTTACCCCAATCCAACTAAAGGCAATTTTAAAATAGCTGTAAAGGGACTTGAAAATAAACTCACATCAAATGTGTTGGTTGAGATCGAGAATGGGTACGGGCAATTAGTTTATAGCAAGAGGGTAGAAAATATCAATGGCATTATCGATGTAACAATGGACAGAAAAGTTGTAGCTGGAATATACCTGGTTCACTGTATTGTCAATGGTACAAATGTTACTAAGAAAATTGTTATTGGTAGAGAACTATAAGCAGAATTTGCAGATTATATATAACAAAGCGGGACAACTACATACTGGGTTGCCAACTTTTAAAGGTTGGCAACCCTTATTATCAAAACAATAAATTAAAAACAGTGAAAAGAAATTGAAATAATATCTATCGAAGCTTTACGAAAAAATAACTATTCTTTGCTTTAATTAGTTTGTTGAAGAGCTTTTTATTGAGGGGGGAAGTTATAGTCTTTGAATAAAATATTTAGCACTATCGCAGTTGGGCTGTATTTTACTTTATCTCTTCCCCGCTATTCAGCATCTCATCCATATCCCTGTCGTCTGCAATAATTCCTTTGGCTTCCAACTGCCGCATATCCTTTGCATCCTGTAAAAATTTAGAAGCAAAAATGAAGGAATTTAATTTTTCGCTTTTAGAGAA
>JAYSXR010000216.1:0-11242 GCA_043717145.1 Chitinophagaceae bacterium
GATGCCTGCAACTGAAGTTGCAGGCATCTTATAATAAAAAAAAATATACTTATTTTACATCGGTCAGGGTAACGTCAAAATATAATGGTGTATTTGGCGGAATGCTGGCACCTGCACCTGTGCAACTATAAGCGAGAGCAGAAGGAATGATCAACTTGATGCGCCCACCCTTTTTTATGAAAGGGATACCAATCTTCCAACCATCAATTACCCCGGATAAAGGGAGTGAAATGGGGTTGGCAGTTGCATCGAAAGTAGTACCATTAAAAAGTTTACCGGTGTATACAACCGATATTGTTGAGGTAATAGCAGGAGCAGGGCCCGACCCTGGGGCAATGATCTCATATAACAAACCACTGACATCTTCCGAATAATTAATACCATTAGCCGAGCAATAAGCAACCATTTGTGCTTTTTCAGATGCTACTGAAGCCGGTTGGCAACCGCTGGTATCACTTTTACTACAGGAATTCAATAAAACAGAACCAACCAACAGTAACCCAAGTACTTTTTTCATGAACAGTTTTTTATATAGACGTTTATTTAGGTGTTAAGGCTGCATAGCACCCTTATTTTCAGTTTTATTTTTTCGTGCCAACAGTTCCATATATCGCTGTTCTTGCATTTCCCACCTGAATTTACGGTAAAGAAAAGCCATAAAAAACGAGACTCCCATAATGGCCGCCAAAAAAACAAGGGAACTCATCCGGGAATTAGCTTGCATATTAGCCCTTTCGTACCAACCTGTGTAAAGTGATAAGATCAGGCAAACACCTAGTGCAAACCCGGCAGAGAGTCCCACCAGAAATGGCCGTATACTGGTTCGCTCCTGCTCCCGGTTTTTTGCCCAGTACAACAAAAATGCTTCATCATTGCTGTTTAACATAACGTAAAAGTAATTCATTCGAAATAATATCAGCAGGGCTTACACCAATAAAAAGGCATACCGTTCTTTTAACCCATTAAAGTTGTTATTTTAGTAGATCCCGATTAGCTTAATTTGTAAAGATGATTTTATGGATTTTATCAAAAAAAATGCGATAGCTGTTTTTTGGGTTATCCTGCTGTTACATTGTGTATTCATTTATTCGGGACTAGATGACTGGCGGTTTATAACAAAACTTTTGTTGCTGCCTGTTCTTGCTGTTTACCTTTGGGCTGCAACCAAACACAATGGTGGTTCAGTAAGCAGTCTGGTGTATTTCGGACTTTTGTTTTCTTTTCTGGGCGATTTGATTCTTACCCAACCCGGGGAAACTTTTTTCTTATCCGGAATGCTGGCTTTTATTGGGACACATATCTGCAACGGCATTAATTTTTATAAAATGCAGCGGGGTAGTATGCGAGGAGGGAGGGCTGTTTTACTGGCAACAATCATCCTGTTGCTGATAACTATCGGTGTATTAATTATATTAAATCCATACTTGGGCCAATTTCAATTACCCATACTGGTGTATATGATCATTATCAGCAGTATGGCCATACTGGCCACCAACACGGTGAACGCTTCTTTATTAAAAAAGATTGCCCTGCAATGCTTCATACCCGGTGCCGCTCTATTTGTATTTTCCGATGGGATACTGGCCATGAATAAATTCCTGTATCACCAACCCATGCTTGATATAGCTGTAATGCTTACCTATGGTGCCGCACAATACTTTTTGATAAGTGGGTTTACAAGAACAGCGGCCCTGAAGTATAGGGAATAAATATTTTAGGCCGATAGATACTGAAAACAGTTTATTTTCCCAGGTAAGTATTGTCGGACTGCTTTCCATACAATGGAGATTTCATTAATAAAAGGGCTCTGACGCTCTAATGGATCGTTCTTTTGGCTCATTGTTTTTTTCAATATTACGAGTTGCCGTATACGGCCATCACCTAACCTATGCTGGTGCAGGTATTGTTGTATTTATTGTTGACCGATAAAAATATTGGAAAGCCTACAGGCAAACTCTTTTTTGATAAGGGCCTTACCCTTGCTTTTTTTGGGGATGTATTTTTCATTACCATTAACGACACTTTCTTTTTAACGGGTATGATCGCATGTATGCTGATGAATATATTTTATAGTATTTTAATTTCTGCAACTGAACAAATTCCGTGTTCGCAAAAGCTTGCCTGTTATCATAATCACAGTAATGCTTCTGGTTATCGGATATGATCTTTTTCGCTTCTGACAGCATGATATGGGTGATTATAAAATACCCGTTATGATATACAGGTTTACTGTTTCAGTGATGAAGATAGCGGCAGTGACTATTGCAGGCAATAATCAATACAGAAAAGTTACTCTTAACTACTTCATTCCCGTCGCATTCATATTTTTAATTGAAAATGTACTTGTAGCCGTAAATAAGTTTCATTTTGAGGGAAATAAAGATATTTACCTTGCTGTGATGGTTATGTACGGAGTAGCCCAATACTTTTCGGTGAAAGGGGTTCCGAAAGCGTATGCGTGATGCTTTAGGAGAGTTAATCCATCTACACTATTTAATATTCTTCCACCGTATACTTGTAAAAAATCCCTGCTTTTTGGAAAGCAGGGATCAGTATAAAAAAAATCACCGGTGATGAAACGGGTGGGTTTGTTTGGATTAGTATCCGCCCATTCCGCCCATATCAGGCGCGCCATGTCCGCCATGTGCAGATTCAGCCTTTGGCTTATCAGCTATCACACACTCTGTTGTTAATAACATAGCGGCAATAGAAGCAGCATTTTCAAGGGCTACACGCGTCACTTTAGTTGGATCAATTACACCTGCTTTAAACAGGTTCTCATACACTTCTGTACGGGCATTGAAGCCAAAATCGGCTTTACCTTCTTTCACTTTCTGTACAACAATAGACCCTTCGATACCACTATTGATAACAATCTGGCGCAATGGCTCTTCAATCGCTCTTTTTACGATCTGGATACCGGTTGTTTCATCTTCATTGGCACCTTTCAGTTTTTCCAAGCTTTCAACGGCACGGATATATGCTACGCCACCACCCGGTACAATACCTTCTTCTACCGCAGCCCTTGTTGCGTGCAGTGCATCGTCAACACGGTCTTTCTTCTCTTTCATTTCAACTTCAGTTGCTGCACCTACGTAAAGAACTGCAACACCGCCGCTTAATTTAGCTAAACGCTCCTGTAATTTTTCACGGTCGTAATCAGACGTTGTATTTTCAACCTGTGCTTTGATCTGGTTTACACGTGCAACGATATCAGCTTTTTTGCCTTTACCGCCAACAACAATGGTATTGTCTTTATCAATGGTTACAGAAGCAGCGGAACCTAAATAAGTTAGGTCGGCATTCTCCAGTTTAAACCCTTGCTCTTCACTTACTACGATACCAGCAGTTAAGATTGCGATATCTGTCAGCATTTCTTTTCTGCGGTCGCCAAAGCCAGGAGCCTTTACAGCAGCAACTTTCAGCGTACCACGCAATTTATTTACTACCAGTGTTGCCAGTGCTTCCCCTTCCAGGTCTTCAGCAATGATCAACAATGGGCGGCCACTTTGTGCCACTTTCTCCAGGATAGCCAGGATATCTTTCATAGCACTGATCTTCTTGTCGTAGATCAGGATATAAGGATTCTGTAATTCAACTTCCATCTTCTCACTGTTGGTTACGAAGTAAGGAGAGATATAACCGCGATCGAATTGCATACCTTCTACAACATCAACAGTTGTATCAGTACCTTTTGCTTCTTCAACGGTAATCACACCTTCTTTTCCCACTTTGCTCATTGCCAGGGCAATCAGTTTACCAATTTCGCTATCGCTATTGGCAGAGATAGTAGCTACCTGCTCAATTTTTTTAGAATCGTTACCAACAGTCTGTGATTGAGCTTTTAAGCTATCAATCACTTTGGCAACAGCTTTGTCAATACCACGTTTCAGGTCCATTGGGTTGGCACCGGCAGCCACGTTCTTTAAACCTTCGCTGATGATGCTTTGGGCCAATACGGTAGCAGTAGTTGTACCATCACCGGCAATATCTGCCGTTTTGGAAGCTACTTCTTTCACCATCTGGGCACCCATGTTCTCGATAGGATCTTCTAATTCAATTTCTTTGGCAACAGTTACCCCATCCTTGGTTACCTGTGGTGCACCGAATTTCTTTTCAATAACCACGTTACGGCCTTTAGGTCCGAGGGTTACTTTAACAGCGTTGGCTAAGGTGTCAACGCCTTTTTTCATTTTATTTCTTGCTTCGATATCGAAGAAAATTTGTTTAGCCATGTTATTTCAATTTGAAAATTTTAAAATTTGACAATTAAGAGAATAGAAAAATCAGAAAATTTGAGGTGGCTGACCATTTTCAAATCAGCACATCTTTAAATTTTCAAATTAAATTATTGCGAGGATATCGCTTTCTCTCATGATCAACAGGTCCTGGCCCTCAATCTGGATCTCAGTTCCTGCGTATTTACCATACAAAACCGTGTCGCCTACTTTTACAGTTACGGGCTCGTCTTTTTTACCAATACCGGCTGCTACGATTGTGCCGCGTTGTGGTTTCTCTTTTGCAGTGTCAGGGATGATGATTCCGCCTGCAGTTTTTTCTTCAGCAGCGGCAGGCTTAACAATTACTCTGTCGTGCAGAGGAGTAACGTTGAGTTTTTTTGCCATACGTTATGGGTTTTTAATTGATTGAGTGAATAATACGCTTTCCAGTCCTCGATTATTATGCCACCAAACAGATTCAGGTCAAAATTTCAGAAATCGGGTTCGAACCTGCCCTGTATCGCGGGAAGCCTGTCATAAACGGCGCAAAGATGGGGGAAGTTTCTGACAGGCTGTGTCAAAATTTCATAATGCAGTTTGAAAAGCTATTTACCATTTATACATTAAAAATAAATACACTATAAATTTATAATGAATTATTTGAAATATTAAAGCATGCATCATCCTGTATTTTGACATTCCTATGCGTGTGGTATTTCTGCAAAAAACGGAGTATTCATTATATGATGGTTCTCGCAATGAAAAATTTTTGTCACTCCTGTCAATAATCATGGGGTCATGTGAGAAATGTATGCTGAATTGTCCAGAAAGCAGCAATCAGTTCTATGGCAACAGATAATGGAATAACAATTCTTGAACAATAATAGTCTTTTTGACAAAAGCCTTAAGCGAGAAAAAGCTAAACAGTTAAAATTATGATGAGCTGTCCAATCTCTACACCAACATTAAACATAAAAGCGAAGTGAAGTAAGCATTCCTGGGAAGGCCCATCTCAGATAAAGCTTCGGCAAATCCTAACCCGTGTATCAATCCGAAAAAAATACAATGCCAATTCGGGATGGTTTTAAACGCGGCGATATTATATTTTCTACGGCCACATACCGTACAGATAAAGCTATAAAAGGTTCAACAATCTGCGTGGGGAGCGTGATCTTGTTGTAAGAAGCAACTATCAGCGTTACCGAGTGCGCAATGGTAAACGCCGCCGACTGCCAGATAATGGGTTTCAATTTTGGGCTTAATAAAAACAGGCTTAACACTAAAGAATATGTTTAATCCCCTGGAGGATAATATGTTTAAACCCAACGATAAGATAAATAAATGCAGCATCTTTTTTGCTAATATTATCAAGTTCCTGCGCTGAAACATGCGCGGAAACTGATTGGCATACAATTAACCCCAGCAATAAAAGCCCTACAGTATTGCAATGATTTTTTATTCCGGGTTGCATGTCATTACAGGTGCAATAATTAATACTACTAAAAGAAAATTATGCCTTTGTATCCTAGCCGAAAAGATGTTCCCGTACAGGAACAAAGGCATAAATATGTTTTAAAAGAATACGGCAAATTCAACCCTTGCAAAGAAAGGTGTGCCAGGCGTAAAGTTTAATTCAGTTATTGGAGCAGGCTCATTCCGTAACCTCGATTCGGTGGCAAACTGTGCCTCATTCCGCGTTGTATTCAACAGGTTTTCAATCGCGAGTCCAATCTCATATTTAGGTTCTGTTTAATTAATACAGGCATCTGCAATAAAATATCCGTTGGCTGTAATGGAATTAACTTCATTGGCAGACCTGATTTTAATGTATCTGTAAGTTAAACCGCCATTCAGCCCATATTTCAATTTGTAAAAATGCCACCTGTACTGCTGGCAGTGGGAGTAAGGGGAATATAATCTTCAACTTTTGCAAGGCCGATAGCCTTCGGTTTGGTAAAGTTAAGATTTACATTTGCAAATAACCGGTTGGTTAATTGATAACATGCGATAATATCTACCCGTCACGCCTGGTTTTTCCACTTGGTTATATATTTTCATCATCACCAACCTATACAAATTCCTGATCGAGGTATAAATACCCGGCAGCAACATTTAATAATAATTTATTAGAGAGCAAACAGCATCAATCACTTTTCCTCTAATTATATTTTGTGAATTTGCAAATGACCCAATGGCTATAAATAGGGAAACGGTAAAAATCTTTATAAAAGTCTATTTTTTCTTTATGAAATGTAATTTGATTGTACATAAATGCTACAGAATTAATGCATATACCGATACCTAATACACTTGCAAATGGCATATCCCTTAAAAACTAAAATATGGGTGCTAGTTACAGCAAGATGCATTATGACAATTCTTGAAAATCATTAGGTGATTAAAAAAATACTTCATGGAAAGCCATCTTTTATTGCATCTCGTAGATAATGTATGGTCTTTTAAACAGGCAGGTAGAAATACTTGTTTAATATTCTTGCCATTTTACCCAGAGAGCCCCAAGCAATTATAATAGGTGTAAGCAGGTTGTATCAAGGTTTAGACCCGTTCGTTCCCGAACGTGTATTTTCATTTTGTGTAGCCCATTTTATACAATATCTTCGCCGCTCTCAAATAAGTTCTTACCAGATGATCAGTAGAAGAAATATCCGTGTTAAAGTAATGCAGTTACTATACATGATAGAGGCTGCAGACAGCCCGATGGCCTTTAAAAAACCGGTGGATGAATTACAAAAACAATTAGACAAAAGCAGGGAATTATTTGTTTACCTCCTCTATTTCATAACTGAAGTGGCCCGGTATGCCGAAACGAGTGCCATAAACAGGGCCTCACGGAACCTTCCCAGTGAAGACGACCTGAATGTTAATATCAAGATAGCAGGAAACGAGTTTTTATGGCAGATACTGGAAAGTCCGTCTTTTAAAAAGGCATTGGAAACAGATATGCCACAAAAACTGATAGATAAGGATTTGGTGAAAAAAATCTACGTAGAACTTACCCAAACTGATAAATACCGCGAATACATCACTTTGCAAAGCAGGGAGAAATCGAAAGAAAAAGAGATCATCAAGCTGATCTTTATCCAATTGATGCTGCCCAATGAATCTTTTATCACACATCTGGAAGAGATCTATAATAATTGGGATGATGATGCTGATATGATGGACCAGTTAATGCTTAATTATATCCAGAAGCCAGCCAGCTTTAATTTGCATGAGATGATCAGTCCTGAAAAATGGGATTTTGCTAAATTATTGCTATCCACCACCATTGAGAAGAAAGAATATTGTGCCGAACTCATCAAACCCAAACTCAAGAACTGGGATGCTGAGCGGATTGCTGTATTGGATATGATCCTAATGCGCATGGGTGTTTGTGAACTCATGTATTTTGAAACCATTCCCACCAAAGTAACCATTAATGAATATATTGACCTTGCCAAAGATTACAGTACACCCCAAAGCGGCCAGTTTGTAAATGGTATCCTCGACAGCATCCATAAAGAAATGTTGGAGGGTGGCAAGATTCAGAAAATTGATTTTAAGAACAAGAAGAAAGCATAATTCTCTAACACTTACCTTTACAGCCGTTGATAAAACAACTGTAACTGATCATTAAAATAAAAACTAATCGTAATGTTTAATTTGAATTTCGTTTTATTACAAGCCGGCGCAGGTGGCGGTGGTATGGTACAATTGGTATTAATGGGTGGTATCATACTAGTATTCTGGTTGTTTATGATCCGACCGCAGGCTAAAAAAGCAAAAGAACAGAAGAAATTTGTTGAGAACATGCAGAAAGGTGATAAGGTGGTAACCATTGCCGGTATCCATGGAACTATTAACAAGATCAATGAAGATGCGACTATCCAATTAGAAGTTAGTCCGGGCAGTTACCTGAAAATTGAAAAATCTTCTATCAGCATGGAATGGACATTGGCTATCAATAAAGTGACAGTTGAGAAGAAGTAATTAACCGTGAGTAGGAAGCTAATTATATCAGCCGGGTGATCCTATCACCCGGTTTTTTATGGATAGTGCTGAATAAACTGCAGAGAAATAATACCTTTCCCATTCAATCTTAATCCATTATTGTGCTAAAAATCGGTCTCACAGGTGGCATTGGAAGTGGCAAAACAACCGTGGCCAACATTTTTAAAGTGTTAGGAATTCCTGTATTTGATGCGGATACAGAAGCTAAAAGGGTGATGGAAACCAATCCGGGCCTTCAAAAAGCCATCATAGAAAAATTCGGAGCAGCAGTGTATGCTGATGGAAGGTTAGACCGCAAATACCTTTCCGCAATCGTATTTAATGACCCGCCGCAGTTAGAAATATTAAATGCATTGGTGCACCCTTTTGCTATTGCTGCCGCTGAAATTTGGGCATGCGAGCAACAATCTCCTTATGTAATAAAAGAAGCAGCGCTGTTTTTCGAAACCGGCTCAGCTATTGGGTTTGATTATATGATCGGGGTATTTTCACCGCAACTGACCAGGATCAGGCGGGTGATGGACAGAGATCAATTAACCCGGGAAGAAGTGCAGGCAAGGATGCGGCTACAAATACAGGAAGAAATAAAAATGCGCTTAAGCGATTTTGTAATTATCAATGATGATCAGCAGCTATTGATCCCGCAGGTATTAAAACTGCATGAACAATTTTTGAAAGACGCAAAAGAGAATGCACATGTATAAAGTTAACGTACTACAGAAATTTGACCAGGTAACCGCCCTTTGGACACCAAAAATTGTAGGCGAATTAAATGGGCAACATCTAAAACTTGTAAAATTTGAAGGACCTTTTACCTGGCACCACCACGAAAAAGAAGACGAATTGTTTTATGTAGTAAAAGGTTCTTTTGTAATGGAGCTGCGTGATAAAAATATTGAACTTGCGGAAGGTGATTTTTTAATAGTGCCAAACGGGGTGGAGCACCGCCCAAACGCGGAAAATGAAGTGTGGGTAATGTTATTTGAACCTGCCAGTACGTTAAATACAGGCAATACCGAAAACGCATTTACCAAAAAAGAACTTGAAAGGATATGATTGGCAAAACACCAATACCACCTTATTATGCAGTGATCTTTACCTCAGAAAGAACGGATAGTAATGAGGGATATCAACAAACAGCCAACCTCATGGTGGAACTGGCGCAAAAACAACCAGGTTACATAGGTCATGAATCGGCCCATGATGTGGTAGGCATTACCATTTATTATTGGGACAGACTGGAAGTCATTAAGAATTGGAAAAAACGTACAGAGCATTTTACTGCGCAAACAATGGGCAGGAAGCAATGGTATTCAAGTTATAAAACCCGAATATGTAAAGTAGAAAGAGATTACGATTTTCATAAATACCCTTCCCATTTAAGATGAGTTCTATTTTAAATGAGCTAATTTCTATTCTTTTAATAGGTTCAACAACAAATTGTTTGTTTTCAGCAAAATAAGCCTGGCATGAAAAAGATCCGCAACTGGTTATTAGTCGTCCTTTCAGTGGTTGTGGTTTTAGGGGGGCTATATGCGTTTTTGTTTGATTGGGTACTTCCCAAAACAGCTTCCTTCACCATACCCAGGAAATGGCAGATGATCCCATTACGAGAAACGAAAAATATAGTGCAGGATTATCTGGGAGAGCCGGTTTCAAGAGAAAAAACATTGGATTTAACCCGTGAAGAATGGGCGAATGGGAGCAAAGGCAAAATGTATTACCTGCACGTTTATTATTCGATGGATACTATGGCAATTAGCTATACGATCCATTATGAGTATAAGAATTGGTTGTTGGCCAGAAATTATTTGCTTGATAGTGTTACCATAAGGTGAGGAGGTCGTAGTGAGTGGTGAGTAAACCCTTGCCAATCGACCAACTCACCACTCACATCTCACTATTTTACGATCCGGTAACACCATCTTTTCAATTTCCCTTCAAAATCAAATGGCGTAGTGGCGTTGGTAATGTCTTTGATTTCTGAAGCTTGTATTTGATTATTCTCCAAAATAAATTTCGAAAAATTAGTACTGAAATAAATGATGCCGCCTTTACTAGTTGCGGCAAGCGTATCATTCAAAAGTTCTACATGGTCGCGCTGGATATCGAGAAAGTCTTTCATTCGTTTACTGTTGCTGAACGTGGGCGGGTCGATAATTACCAGGTCAAAACTTTCCGGAACAAGGGTTTTCAGATACTGTTTTACATCTGCATGATCGAACCGGTATCTTTCCTCATCTTTTAAAAAGTTGATTAGAAAATTATCTTCGGCCCAGTTAAGGTAGGTTTTAGAAAGATCCACAGACGTAACCGTACTTGCCCCGCCGGCTGCGGCATACACTGAAAAGGAACCGGTATAACAAAAAAGATTCAGTACCCTTTTATGCTCACAAAGTTTTTTCACCATTTGACGGGTGATACGGTGATCGAGAAAAAGGCCTGTATCCAGGTAATCTGAAAGGTTCACTAAAAATTTCAAGTCATTTTCAATCACTGTAAAGGATTCCTGTTTGGTATCCATTTTCTCATATTGCCCTTCCCGGTGCGACATCCGTTTGCGTTGCCGCACATACATCTTATCTGTTGGAACAGCCGTTATCTCACTGATAACAGAAAGGCACCCATCCAGCCAAACCTCATGCTCTTCATCCGTCATACCATGCCTGCGCAGGTATTCGGCCAGGTAAATTTTATCTTCATACAATTCAATACAAAAAGGGAATTCCGGCAGGTCATGGTCATAAATCCGGTAACAGGATAGTTTCAGTCGTTTTGCCTGCTTACTCCTGTGCTTAAATACTTTGGTAAGTCGGTTACGGAACATCTCTGATTTGCCGGGGTTGCGCATAGGTGCAAAATACGATGAAGGGGTTAAATGGGTTAAATAGGGTTATATCGGTTAAAAAAAATAAATAAAATTATAGGATTAGGTATTATAAACGCAAAGGGTTTTTAGATATTTGTAAGGATGGGGGATTTGATGAATCATTCGTACTAAAATATCGTTG
>JAYSXR010000217.1:0-11235 GCA_043717145.1 Chitinophagaceae bacterium
GTAGGTGAAGCTTAACTGCATCAGGCTGATGGCCTTTTCTCTTTTAAAGTGAAATGTTTCGCTCAGCTCCTTTGCCTGGAACTGATATTGTAAGGCCATAGGATAATCCCCCTGCCTTAAGTACAGGTTGCCGAACCCTATTAATGCATTTGCTTTTCCCCTGGCAAAGTCAATTTTATTGGAAAGCCTTAAAGATTTCTCAGCGTACAATAAAGACGAGTCAAAGCTTGAATAGGCATACAAATAACTAAGTCCGGCCCAGATAAGTGAACGGCTGCTATCGTTGCCGGTCTTTACAAGTTGTTGTTTAAGATCTAAAATCTCATAGGGTGAAGTACTATCTTCTTGTGCAAAGCCAGGGCCATGCATAAAAAGAATAAGTACTATAAGAAGAATTGATTTTCTCATGTTTTTAAATTGTTGGTAATTGAATTGAAAACTCCGATCCTTCACCCTGTTTTGTTTCCACTTTTATTTCACCGCCATGTGCTTTCACAATATCATAACTCAAACTCAAACCCAATCCTGTTCCCTGGCCGGTGGGCTTGGTGGTGAAGAAGGGTTGGAAAATTTTGTCCAATACTTTCTTAGGAATACCATTACCATTATCAGCAACCCGCACTTCGACCCCCTGTGGTCTCCCTGGGAGGGGGACAATTCTTTGGGTAGTTACCGTTATTGTTGGATTGTATCCTTCTCCCAATTGTTTTCTTTTTTCAGCAACAACATAAAATGCATTTGTGATCAAATTCAAAATCACTCTACCAATATCCTGTGGAATGATGTTGATGTTTCCGATCGTTTCATCAAAATCAGTTTTCATTATTGCATTGAAGGATTTATCTTTTGCTCTTAGGCCGTGATAAGCTAATCGTAAATATTCATCTGCCAATGCATTGATATCCGTTGGTTCTTTGATACCGCTACTGATGCGGCTGTGTTGTAGCATACCTTTTACGATATCTCCCGCACGTTTACCATGGTGGTTGATCTTGACAAGGTTTTCTTTCAGGTCATGTGCAATTTCTTTTGCCTCATCAAGATTTCCCTTTTGCATTTCTTCATTCATCTCATCCACCAGTTCAGTACTTACTTCACTGAAATTGTTTACAAAATTCAACGGGTTCTGAATTTCATGTGCAATACCGGCAGTGAGTTCTCCCAGAGATGCCATTTTTTCCGATTGGATTAATTGGGCTTGAGTGGCACGTAGATCTTTTAGAGCCGACTCGACCTGTCGTTTTGCAGCTTCTAGTTTAGTAAAATCTTCGTAGCGGGCATAAGCGGTTGAAAATGCATCGGCTAATGATTGTACCAATTCTATTTGCGTTGCAGATAAATCTTCTCCTGTACCCACATACATCATGCCTTGTGCAAACGGCACAAATTGCAGTGTGAGGGATTCTGGTGCTTCTTCCCCACCCTGGTATGTGTTTACATTTTGTATTTGTCCTTGCGAAATCAGGTCTTGCGCAAACTGCTGAAATTCTTCTTTGCTCCAATGAGAAATATAGACTTTCTGTTCGCGCCAGTGTGCAGTAGCATTTTGGGTTGTGGCTGTACGATCAAAATCCAATTCCAGTGCAGCCAATGGTTTTCCATCTGGCGCAGAGAGATAAAAATGAATTTTTTGCTTTTCATCATTTACAATAAAAACCCCACAACGAAAGAAGGGAACACCTAATGCAGTCAACTCGCGCCATACCAATGGTGTGATTCTTTGCAGGTCTTCTGCTGTGCGCATAGATGCAATTTCGCCACGAACCCTGTCGAGGGAGGCTTCTTTTATAGCTATTTCTGTACGGGCTTCCGCATCTTTCAGGTCCTGGAAACGGGTATAGGTTAAGTTAAATGTATCTGCAAAACGTTGCAACAGCTGTAATGATTCTTCCGGAAGCGGTTCATTGGTAGTAGTGCCAAGGTTTCCTTTTGAAAAGAATGCAAAAGTAAATATCCTGCGTTTGTTATATAAATCGGGATCGATAGCCAAACCAAGCGACTGTAAATAATTGAACCATTGATTTAAATCATCTCCATGCATGTCAATTACCAGTAAAGGCTTTCCTTGTTTCCAGGCTGCATATACTTTGGCTACATTGATTGGCTCATCAATACTGAGATGAAAAGTATGATCCAGTTTTTTTCCTTCAAGATTGGTTATAGAAAGATCATAGGTACGTTCTGCTTCATTAAAGATGCCAATCGTTGTCCTGTCGGCTGATCTCTGTTGGTCTGCCTTAACAATATGTAGTTTACGGAACTCTTCAAAAAGTAACTCACAAGTTTCTGCCAGTTCTTCACTTCGTTGCATGGCCATGGTGCGTGCGCGCACACGTTCGAGTGCGAGTTGTATTTCTGCTTCTCTTCTCTGTGCTTCTGCTGTTTTCAAATCCTGGTAACGACGGAAAGTGAGCGAGAAAACTGCGGTAAATTTTTTCATTACTGCCTGCGTTTCGGTATTGTGTGGCAGCGGTGTAAAAGTGTAGATAGACCCTTCCTCAAAAAAATAAAAGTTACAATAGTGTATATCGCGTAGTCCTTTGAAATCAGGTATTTGATAGGTAGCCGATTTGGCAATGGCTACATAATAGGCATCCATATCTTCTCCTTCCAGTTTGTATTGCAGGTTTTCATCTTTGTTTCTCCATGCTTCAAATGCCTGATGCAACATGGGATGAATGTTCATATCAAGTAAACCAACCACTTTTCTGATCTCGCCTTCGTTATCTGCATAGGAGTTCCATACTTCCATGGTTTTATTTTCATGGATGATGAGAATACCGCAACGTATGGTTTCAACACCCAGTTTGTGCAATTCCTGGAACATAACGCCAGTTGCAGCAGATACATCATCACTATTCTGCATAGCCATGGCGCGGGAACGGACACGTTCCAGGGCTGATTCAATTTGTGCTTCTCTTGCCTGTGCCTCTGCTTTCTGCAGATCCAGAAAACGAGTATAGGACTGTTCAAAAACGTTTGCAAATCGGTTTAGAATAATATTTTCTTCGGGACTGTGTAGATGACCTTCGTAATTAACTATCGTAAAGTAAAAATACTTTCTAAAAGCTGTTGTAAAACCAACACCAGGTTTGTCAAAAACATATTTTTTCCTTTCATCAGGAATATTTCCAGCATCAGACTTTGTAAAAAAGTGCGAAAAGAATTTATCTTTTTCTTCTTTTCCGCCGGTTAATGTATCAAACTCCTTTTTTAATAGTACACCCTGCTGCAGGAACCTGAAAAAAGCATTGTCATCATAAGGTACATAAACAAAAGAGGGATGCGCAACACCCGGTACAGATAACCATAAGTTAAATCCTTTATCGGTAAAATTGGTGATGAAGTTGGCCGTTTCAAAAGAAAAGTCCAAAGACTGGAGCTGATCAGTCACGGTTTTAATTACACCAGCCAACTGTTCGCTACTGTGCATAGCCATTGATGCAGAACGGACTCTTTCCAAAGCTGCTTCTATCTGCGCTTCTCTTGCCTGGGCTTCTGCTTTTTGCAGATCGAGGAAACGGGTATAAGCTTGCTCAAACACTTTTGCAAAGCGAATAAAAATATTGGTTTCTTCAAAAGGTTTAGTGATGATAAACAATAAGTAACCATATTTGAATATGGCAGCATGGTTTTTTTGCCAGGCGGGAATCGGGTATCCTCTCTCAATCAGCATTTGAATCCCTTCTCTAAATGCAGGAAATGCCATAAATGTATCGTAATATTCTTTTATCTTTTTTCCTTCATAAATTTCTTCATACATCTCGATTTGATTTTTCCAGGCTTCATACATTTTCTGCTCACCTGATTCAACTGTATACGGAATAGAAAAAACGCCAATACTCGTCCATTTTTTCACCATGCTATTATCAGGTTCGCAAATACCAAAGGCAACTCCTAATGATTCGGCACCTAATTGGTTTATCTGATCAAATAGTAATTCAGCAGTTGCTATCAATTCAGTGCTGTTATGCATAGCCATAGTTCTGGATCTTACCCGCTCAAGCGCAGCCTCTATTTGCGCTTCCCTCGCCTGTGCTTCTACTTTTTGAAGATCGAGAAAGCGGGTGTAGGTTTGATCGAATACGTTTGCAAATCGTTTACTAATTTCATTTGCAAGGTTGTTAGGCTCTTTGGTAATCAGTAGTATATAACCCCGTTTAAAAAAACCAATATAATAGCATTGCCTGGCAGGGAGAGACAATCCTGAACTTATTAATTGATCGATAGCCAGTTTAACAGAAGGAATGGTTTGCATAAATGCATAATGCTTTTCCAATTCTGCGCCTTCCCATATTGTTTCATACCCGGCATTCCCGAGTAAAGAAGCTTCATAAATTTTTTGATGGGTGGGTTCCTCTTTATACGGAATCATCATTGGGTGCAATAGTCCGCCAGCATCAGCACTCATCCAGGCTTCTACCTGGTCATTTTTTTTCCAGATACAAAAGCCGCATGACCACATATCAAAACCCAGTTCTTTAATCTGTTGAAAAAGAACCGAAGCCGTTTCAGCTAATTCATCAGACTGGCGCATAGCCATGGTTCTTGCACGCACCCTTTCCAGTGCCAATTCAATCTGTGCTTCTTTTGCCTGGGCTTCAGCCTGCGCTACATCCATATACCGGCAATAAGCAAAATCAAAGACATTTCGGAACCGTTTCAGTACAGTTAGTTTTGCTTCTGTAACAGGATGATAAGTTGAAATACCGATTGATCCTGTTCCGATGGAATAGAGGTAATAAAATAAGGCAGAGATATCGCTTAAATAAGGGTCATCCTCTTCGCCCATTCCCTTTCGATACGCCCGCCACTCATCAAGCTCATGCCCGCTAATGGTGATTTGAACAAAGGCATCGGTAGAGCTTCTAATCTGCTTTACCTGGTTTTCTGTAACAGGGTGACTATTATAAAAAATATTGGTAACTGTTCTACCTGACGAAAGCGAAAAGTCATAATTCAGAAAAGACTCTGCTGCATCATCATGGATATTAATCATCGTATTCCTGAGATCATTAAAACCCAATGATTTCAAAGTGGCAAATAACACTTCGCATATACTGGTTAACTCTTCTGGCTTACGTAAACCAAGGGCTTGCGCCCTCACCCTTTCTAATGCGGATTCAATTTCCAGTTCGTGGTTTTGTGCAACTACCGCTTTTCTTTTTTGTTCCAATTCTTCAATGGTTTCTTCTAAAAGAATCCCGGTGGTTCTTTTTACTTTTTCGGTCCGCTCCAGTTTAAAATTGGTTATTTCAATTTCTTTATCAACTTCTCTAATTGATTTTACCATTGCACTCTTATCATCATCACTTAGCTGTAATGACTGGTTAATTACATCCAATAATTGTTGAAGCTTTGGATTCATTTATCTTTCTTTTAGTACTACACAACAGTTTGTAAGATTATGCATTTCCAGTTTTCCTCCATGGGCCCTTGCCAGCTCGGCATTAGAAAACATTCCGGCCATAGGAACATTCCAGATATTTTTTAAACCTTCAATTTCCTGATGTATCATTGGCCCCAGCGCAAGCAGTCTTCCGGCACAACTAAAAACAACCAAAGCATCTGCGTCAGGCATTTCTTTTTCTTTCAATTCTTCGCAATCTTTAATTACTTTTTCAACCACATCAAAATCCGGTGGCAACGAAAAACGAACTTTACTGCCCTGCGGTACTGAGCCACTGCAGTAAAAAGAATGATCGCTCCAGTCAATCACAAGTCCGGGCCTCATCACAGGATCACCTTGTTCTCTTTGCAGCTGAAGCGGAAAAGTAGAAGCAATCTCTAACATCAGATTTTTATTATCAGGTGATACATTTTGTATGCCTCCATATTTTGCAGTAATATCCAGCACAGGAATATCATCTACCGTAAATACATGATTGGCCTCACTCCTGGTAACGGTACGAATGGTACCTACCGCATTCCACCCGCAGGTGGCTCGACCTTTAATGTCAATTTTTTCTTCATCCAATGCCAATACTACCATACCTTGTTTGCTATTCAAATGATTGGTGAAAACAAATTGCTCTGAAAAAGAATAATCATCGCCAGCAGCTCCACCATATATATTTACCTGTTTTCCAATAACATCTTCAAAGCCCATCAGTAACTGCTCTGCATCTGTTGTTGTATGACTGCATGAAATCAGGAAAGCCGGTTTACTAAAATGCTCCAAAGATTTTATGGCAATTTTACTGGCTGTTTCATGGTAGTTTTTTTCGGGAAATTCATCAAAGAAAATAGTGAACCACGCTGGATTCATATCAAGCAGCAGAATGGCTATACCGCCAGTCATCGTGTCTTCATCTATAAACTCACCATTGGTGCTGGCCCCAAATACTGCTATCTGGGCTTCATCAAATATTCTGCAGATAGTATTAGGGTCTTGTTTAATTGAAATAAAAATGATGGCTAGTGTTGGCTTGAAGCCGTCAATCAGGCTTTGCGCCAGGGCTATTTGTATTTCTCCTGGTGATGTTCCTTTAATAGATTTTGCTTTCATGTTTTCTCTATGTTGTAATTATTTATACTGCTGGCAGTTGAATAATAAATGTTGACCCTTCTCCATCATTCGTTTCCACTATCAATTCTCCACCATGTGCTTTTACAATATCATAACTTAAACTCAATCCCAATCCGGTTCCCTGGCCTGTTGGTTTGGTGGTGAAGAAGGGTTGAAATATCTTGTCTAACACTTTTTTAGGAATACCGTTGCCATTGTCTTTTACACATACCTGCACGCCTGTTACCCCCTGCGGTCCCCATGGGAGGGAGACGATTCGTTGGGTGCTTATGGTAACAGTTGGTTCGTAGTTTTCTCCCATTTGTTTTTTCTTTTCATCTACCACATAGAATGCATTCGTAATTAAATTCAGAATTACTCTTCCAATATCCTGTGGAATGATATTGATAGTATCAATCGACCCATCAAAATCCGTTTTCATGGTTGCATTGAAGGATTTATCTTTTGCTCTTAATCCATGGTAAGCCAATCTTAAATATTCATCTGCTAATGCATTAATATCCGTAGGTTCTTTTACGCCACTACTGCTGCGGCTGTGTTGCAGCATACCTTTTACAATATCCCCTGCACGTTTACCATGATGGGTGATCTTTTCTAGATTCTCTTTCAGGTTAATTGCAATTTCTTTGGCATCTTCTGTATTTCCTTTTCTTAGTTCTTCATTCATTTCATCAACCAATTCAGTACTTACTTCACTGAAATTGTTGACAAAGTTCAATGGATTCTGAATCTCATGTGCAATACCTGCTGTAAGCTCACCAAGGCTGGCCATTTTTTCGGATTGGATCAGTTGTTTTTGAGTGGCTGTCAGGTCCTGTAACGATTGATGCAATTCAGAAGTACGTTCCGCCACTTGTTTTTCCAGCATTTCATTTTGCGCAGCTATGAGTGCTTTCTTTTCTTCACTGATCAATACGAGCTGTGCGGCATTATTCTTTACTTCATGAATGATCTCGCGGAAACGCATGGCGATATATACAACATATGCGCAGGGAATAGAAAGATACGTTATCCCATCCATCAGTATATATACCGGAAAAGAAAGCCGGGGTTTTACAAGAGCCACAATAAAACCAGAGAGTGTGCCTGCACAAAACCCAATCACAATCGACCATTGGGCGCCCTTAATCCCTTTCCAGGAACGGTAGATAATCTGGCCACTGATCGCAAAAGAGGTTATGTTGAAAAAGATAAATGGAACCGTGAATGAAAGTACATCATTAAAATAGATACAACTGTATGTGCCTGTAATCACACCCAATATTATCAATTTCTTTAAAGCAGGTTTAATTGTTTGCTGCAAACTCTCTGCAATAATCAACGGAAGAAGACCCGTTGCTATATTTGCGAAAATCGGTTGCGTAGATTGTGTTACGATAAACATACCGAAGCCTGCAGTCTGAGAATGCCATAAAATCCTTTCAAAAGCCATGAAAATGCCGAGAGAACTGAAAATACTGATAAGCCTTAGGTTGATTTCCCCCGGGTTTTGGTAAGAAACCAACCAGAAAAGAATTGTTATGATGAGTATGATCGCAAAAAGAGAGATTTTGAAGATCATATGCTGGTACACTTTCTTTTCCAATGCGGTATTGTACCCGGGGCCGGTAAGGCTGAATAGAGAACTGCTGAATATGTATGGACCCGTAGTCAGAAAAATAAATGACTTTATTTTTTTAGGAAGCGGAAAATCGCATACGTAGTCAACAAAATGAATGGCTATGAGATGTTCTTTCTCAAGTGCCAATGTTATAGGAATGGCCAAACGATGCACAGGGTTATATTCCTGAAAAGTTTGGCTATCGGTACCTGCAGAACCATACGATTCAATTTGTTTCCCATCTACATATATTTCAGCAGCACCCCAGCCATTATACTTAAAACCTAAAGGGATATTAGTAAGTGAGGCATCCGTTTTTATCTTTATACGGAACCAGCCCTCTACCCTCCCGTTTCGATCAGCATCTTTTACAGACAAATCAACAGGCTTCTTTTTTTGCCAACCGGCAATATTAATATTCGCATTGGCCCAGGTTAGTTGGTGCCCTGATTTATACAGCCATCCATCCATCCTGCTGATATTGATATCAGTCGTTTCATTTAATATATATTTTGAAATAACAATAGTTGAATCCTGCGCCATTACGAAAACGGGCAGACTGAGAAGGATTATTAAAGCAATATTTTTTTTCATTAATGGGTGTTACCGGGTAATTGAATAATGAATATTGAGTAAAAAATCCTGAATAGAGAAGTAGATAATAATGCTGCGGTTGGATGAACTCAGATTTTTGTGATTCATACAATTCATGGCTTTTTCAACTGCGGAGCCGCAGAGACCTTGGAGGTTTTGCATAGTATTTTTTTCACTTCAAAATTGAATATTCCGGGTTCCATATTCTTAATGTAGATGCCTCCGCTTAATAATTCCCCCTGAAGTTTCCTTGATTGTATTGGCGAAAACAAAAGCATTGGGATCCACTTCCGCTACCATGTTTTTTAGTTTACGTAATTCCAGCCGTGTAATAATGGTGAAGATGATATCACAATCATCATGCACATCAAACTTACCGGGCAGGTAGCCGCGTTCGCCTTTATACACTGTAATGCCTCGGCCCAGTTCGTTTACCAGTCTGAATTTCATTTCATCACTCTTGGCCGAAATAATGGTAACACCAGTGTATGCCTGTATTCCCTCAATCACGTAATCAATGGTTTTGGAAGCGGTGAAATAGGTAAGCATGGAATACAAAGCCTTATCAAGTCCAAACTCAAATGCCGCAAGCGCAAAGATGATAATATTGATACCAAGAATGATTTCACTGATGGTAAAACTGGAACGGCGTAAAGTGTACAATGCCAATACTTCTATCCCATCCACCGCACAACCGGCGCGCATGGTAAGGCCGATACCAAGGCCGAGAAAAAATCCGCCGAAAATAGAAACCAGTAATTTATCATTCGTGATCAATGGAAAGCCTGGATATAATAAACAGACAGCGAGTAGAGCAATGCAAAAAAAAGTTTTGATGGCAAAGCCTTTGTTGATGGCATAAGCAGACAGGATCACAAAAGGAACATTGGCCACCAGAATCACATACGCAAGGTTAAAATGATACAATTCATGAATGAGAAGGGAAATACCGGTGATGCCTCCATCGAAAAATTGATTAGGTACTAAAAAACTTTTTAATGCAAAAGAGGTTATAACTACACCCGCAAGAATGAGCAGCAGATCGCCGATGGTTGATTCGTGTTGTTTGAGCGTATGCGGGCTATCTGTTTTTGCCTGCAACAAAATGAGGTTCTTCTTCTGCTTACCCGAAAGTTGATCCTGTGCTGTAACTGTAAAATAGATATGCGATTCCAGGAAACTGATCTGTTGCCTTTGCCATTCCATTTTACTGCGGGCTATGCCCTCTCTTAAAAATTCAGGATACAATTTTTCAGCCATGATCCCGTAATCATCGGTTCCGAGATAGTAAAGATCTGCATCACATAAAATTTCCGCTAAATGATCTTGTGGTGTTTGCGGAATTTTAGTAGCCATAATAAGTTCGCACACCTTATCTAATTGCATATCGGAATAATCAAATTGAGGAAGATATTGCCGGGCGATTTCGCAGGAAGCTTCTTCGTGCCCGGTATATTTTTCAATAAATCCCGCATCATGAAAAAGGGCGGCGGTAGATAAGATATCCAGGTCTTCACCGGTAATGTTTTCGTAAGCTGCTATTTCCAGCGTGCTTTTCAGTACGTTATGGGTATGACCCACATTGTGGTACGTAAGGTGGTTAGACAGTTCCTTTTCCAATTTGGCAATGATAAAAGAACCTGCAGCTTCAACTTGCATGTTTACTTAGGTATTAGTTAATTTGGTTTATGCCCACTATCCGCTACCCACCCTTTAAAGATAGGATTTGTTTAATGTATATAGCTGTCGCTGCCTTTAAATATTCAGAAGGAAGTGTCGGGGTGAACAGGGTTTAGTGAAAATATGTAAATTCAGCAATAGATTAAACTATTATTATATGTGACTGCTTTGCTAATGAGGTCTGTTTCTATATATTCAAATTGAGGATTTTAACGGTGCAAAATATCTGTACCTTCCCCTGACTAAACAAACTAATATGAATAGAAACAACGGGGGACTGGTTTATTTCCTTTTAGGGATTTATACGTTAATGATCAGCTGGCATTACAATCATTCGATCATTTTATTAATCGTGCATTATATTTTTTGGCCGATTTACCTACTGTATGAACTGCTAACGGGTCACCTTTCGCATGATTTATGGAGAAGTATTCCTGCATCATATTTTAAGTAATCCATTCCTTGCGAAAACCTCTGTTACTCTGCGGTGAAAAAATGCGGATTGGATAAAATTAAATTTTCATAATTTTTTTCACCACAGAGGTTTTAGCTTGATGTCTTATAATTGATAGAACTGAGAAGCATTCCGTCCGAAAATGAGTTCTTGTTCAGCACCACTGTAAGAAAAAAAATACTCGCGCACCAAGCCCATCATTTTTTCATAGGATCCGGCCACCAAACAAACCGGCCAATCAGATCCGTAGAGTAACCGTTTTATACCAAAATGATCGACAACTATGTCGAGATAAGGAGTCATATCTTCTTTCTTCCAGTTTTTCCAATCGGCTTCTGTGACCATACCGCTCAGCTTACAATAAACATTGGGAAATTG
>JAYSXR010000218.1:0-3695 GCA_043717145.1 Chitinophagaceae bacterium
ATTTCTGAAGGCACTTTCAATAACCGGGCAACAAAACCATCTAAAAAATCTATCACCGCAGCCAGGGCAATAAAAAGACTGGCGAGACTTATTTTTTCAGGAATAACAATTACATTATCCCCACTGGCATCGGCAGAAAGCGTTAACCCGGTTTGCATAATGCATACAATGGCTAGGCAACCAAAAAGGAGATTAAGGAGGGTAAATAAATTCGGTATCTGTTTCATGAGGCTATAAGATAGACCATGGTCCATAGTTCATGGTATTATTTATGAAATAACCATGAACTATGGGCCATGGTCTATGAATTATTTTTGCTTCATCAAAGCTTCAATCTCTTGAGTTGTAATCGGGATATTTTTCATTAAATCAATATTACCCTTCTTTGTGATCCAGAAATTATTTTCAATACGCACCCCCATTTTTTCTTCCGCAATATAAATACCTGGTTCGATAGTAAATAACATACCGGCTTTTACGGGTTCAGTTCTTGTTCCCAGGTCATGTACATCAATACCCAGGTGATGAGAAATGCCATGGTATAAATATTTCCGGTAAGCGCGGTTCTCTTTGTCTTCGTTCTTTAGATCAGCTTTATGCAACAACCCGATTTTTAAAAACTCTTTCGTTGCTTCTTCACCTACCTTATCTGTATAGTCTACAATAGATATTCCCGGCTTAAGGATACTTTTCGCATAGTTGTGCAAATGTAAACAGGCGTTATAGACTATCTTCTGCCTTTTGCTGAATTTACCATTTACGGGAACCGTTCGGGTAAGGTCGGCACAGTAGTTACCGTATTCGGCACCAAAATCCATCAATACCATTTCACCGTCTTGGCAGATAGCATTGTTTGAAACATAGTGCAGGGTTCTTGCATTGTTACCGCTGGCAATAATGCTTCCGTAAGCGGGACCAGCGGAACGCTGGGATAAAAAGCTATGAAAGATTTCTGCCTCTATCTCATATTCCGTTACACCCGGTTTGATAAACTGCAATAGCCGCCTGAAGGCAATTTCGGTAATATCAATTGCTTTTTGAACCACTTCAATTTCTTCCTTGCCTTTAATGCTGCGCAGTTGTTTCATGATCTTGGCTGCACGCTGGAAAGAGTGTAAGGGATACGCCGCTTTCATTTCATCTACAAAACGGTATTCCCTGGTGCGTATAGGCGAGGCTTTACGGTCGTTCTCATTTGTATCTAAATAAAGATGGTCGGAAAGGTGTATCCATGTTTGAAGGGGGGCTTCTATGGCATCCAACCACACAATGGTTGCTATACCAGAAACGGCAGAAGCTTCCGGGGCACGGAGCCTTTTGCCATCCCATTTTTCTTTTAATTCATTGGGGCGTACCAGTACCAGCACTTCCCTGTATTTGGGATCGGGGTTATCAGGGAACAGGATCACCATCGAATCTTCCTGGTTAATCCCGCTCAGCCAGAACAAGTCTGTATTCTGCCTAAATGAATGAAGAGCATCACCATTTGCAGGCCATTCATCATTGCTCACGAAAATGGCCATACTGTTAGGAAGCATTTCTTTTACAAACCGTTTACGGTTATTAATAAAAATCGTAGGGTTTAAAGGCAAATATTTCATATCAGGCAATTGGTAAGCCGCAAGATAAAAATTAAGCAGCAGGATTGATTAGAATTATGCGGATTACCTTAAAACACCCCTGCAGGATATTATTTGTTAAAAAAATAAAAAAATATCCTTGTTTCCAACAATGTACGAATATACTCGTATATTTACTACGAAATTATTCGTTTAATTATGCACCCAAACTATTATGAAAACTAATCAATCCAAATGGTATGCATTTGCCGGTCTGGCTTTTGCTGCTTTACTCTTCTCTGCCTGGCAAACCACAGGCTCTAACCTGCCTGTTAAGCCGTACCTGATACGGTATGATGAAGACACTAGCGTTCCCCGTAAAAAATCATACGATAAAAAAGAATATAAAATAGGTGATCTGGACCAAGCGATGAAAGACCTGGACAGGGCTATGCTGGATATGGATAAAAACATAAAATTTGATTTTAGTAAAATGGACAAGGAGATGAAACTGGCCATGGAAGAAATCAAAAAGATTGACTTTGAAAAAATCAGTAAAGAGGTTGCCGCTTCTTTGAAAGAAGTGAATTGGGAAAAAACAAGGGCTGAAGTAGATAAAGCCCTGCATGAAGCCGAAGTATCCTTGCGGGAAGTTGACATGAAAAAGATAGAAAAAGAAATCGCCCGCGCTAAAGAAGAACTGAAAGAGGCGAAGCTCAGTTCGCACTTAGATATGGAACAAATTAAGAGAAGCGTGGAGCAGGGTTTAGCCGGCGCAAGAATAGGCATAGAAAAGGCCCGGAAAGAATTGACTTTATTAAAAGAATTTACAGGCACCCTTGAAAAAGATGGGTTGATCAATAAAAAGCAGGGGTATAAAATAGAGATCAAAAGCGGTGAATTGTATATCAATGGTACAAAGCAATCCAAAGAGGTGAACGATAGATACCGTAAATATTTTAAAGAAGAAGATTTTACTATTAGTAGTGATGGGGATGATATTTCAGGTATATAGGATTTGGGAACCTGCTATAACAGACAGATTTTAAGATTGGAAAATTTTGAGATTAGAAAAGACAAACCATAAATTCAATTTCAAGATTTTCCAATTCCAACATTATCAGAACCGAACTGTAGGACATTTTACCCCCCGGCCGGCACTTGATGGGAAAACTCCGCTTTTTACAATAGATAATTCATACGCACCGCGGGTACCATTTATACTGCCCAGCGAAGAAACGGTAGCATCATAATTAACAGTGATCCGCATATCATTTACCTGGTAACCAATCATGGGTATCACGGCATCTTTGTTACGGTAATACAAACCTACGATCAATTGCTGCAGGCCATCGCCGCTAAGGTCTCTGTTGGCATTAAAACCAATTACACTTTCCCAGGCATTTCCCATTTTACTTACATAGAGATTCGGGTTCACGATCCAAAGATTCTGCACTTTGATATTGCTGTTGATAAAGGCTGTATAGCGCCTTTGTATACGGCTGTCTGAGACCGTGGGATCAAAGAAACTTTCACGGGGCATATTTATGTGCATCACACTTACACCGGCATTGAAATATAAATTTTCTGAAGCAAAACAAGCATAATTCAATCCCATCTGCAGATCAAAATAAGAGGTCTGGCTATAGGCAAAAGGTTCATTGGAGGGAATACTCGCATCAAAAAACTTTCCATTCCACTGGTTATCAAAACTAAGTTTTGATATATCTATCCGTTTACTGGAAAAACCTAGGCCGAATCCGCCACTCAATAAACTGTTATAACCCAATAGCTGGTGATAGGCAACCGATGCAAACCCACTGGTATTGGTAAGGCTGCCTGGCCCCGCCTGGTCGTGGAATAAAGAAGCACCAACCCCTACCCATCCATTTTCAAAACGGTTGGCAAATAATTTCGTATCGCCCCAAAGGCTCATGGTTTTATATGGGTTTCCCACATTGGTCGATTCAGTTCGATAATTACCACCCAACCTGTAATCATAATCAGGATTAAACCCTGTATTCGCAGGGTTAACCAATAAAGGACTATTGAAGTACTGCGAAAAATGCAGGTCTTGTGCATAGCCATACCCCATCGGTATGGTAAGCAGCAGTATCCCTATTATTTTTCTAATAC
>JAYSXR010000219.1:0-3666 GCA_043717145.1 Chitinophagaceae bacterium
CAGAACTGGTTGGTTAATTACCGGTTTACCACAGGTATTGAAAATAGTTTTAACGGACTGGCTCGAAGGGCAGTTTATTTGAGCGGATCGGCACAGGTATTTGCCTTGTTTAGAGAACATTATTCCGCATTGGAAAGGCATTACAGGGATTTTTTTTCGGATGTTAAAAAATTTGCCCGGTCGCATTTAGATACACTCTTAATACAATAGGCTGTTATCTTTGACAAAATTTTTTATATGAAGGCGATTGTAAGCTTAGTTCTCTTTTTTGCAGTTGTTTATACCCAGGCCCAGCCTAAGCCAACAGACCTTGACCGGTCGCCCATGGATATGAGTTATTGGCCCGCCAATTATCCCATTTTAAAAATGAGTGGTAAAACGAAAGATATGCCCATAGCCAGAGTTATTTACGGAAGGCCTCTAAAAAATGGACGTTCCATTTTCGGGGGTATCATTAAATACAATGATATCTGGCGTTTGGGTGCGAATGAGGCAACCGAAATAGAGTTTTTTAAAAATGTTAAAATCGGCGGCAGGCAAGTGGCAAAGGGGCGTTACACTTTGTATTGCATACCCGATGAAAATAAATGGACCCTGATCTTTAACAAGGATAATTATGCCTGGGGAAGTTTTACCTATGATCCTAAAAAAGACCTTTTACGAATAGATATAACCGTAGATAAAAATCCGGAAATAGTGGAGCCCCTGACGATTTATTTTGACGAAACCCGGAACGGGGCTAGCCTTATTTTTTTATGGGATGATCTGAAAGCAGTATTACCTATTGGCGCAGCTGCTGACGACGTTGTTTTGCCCGTAAAGAAAGGCTCTGCACAAAAGGACAGTGTTCCGGCAAAAAAGAATTAATCAATACTTATGCCATACAGTATGGTTTTATCAGGGTATACTCATCATTAATCGCATCTTTGCATTTAAACCAGATTTCATGAAACTTGCTACAAAATATATCCATGCCGGAACAGAGCCCGATCCCTCTACCGGTGCTATCATGACACCTATTTATCAAACTTCTACTTATGTGCAGGAGGCCCCCGGAGTAAATAAGGGATTTGAATATGCACGCAGTCAAAATCCAACCCGCAAAGCATTGGAAGAAGCCTATGCCCAGATAGAAAATGGAAAATTCGGCCTTGCTTTCGGAAGTGGTGTTGCTGCAACAGATGCTGTTATAAAATTATTATCTCCCGGCGACCAGGTGATTGCAGCTAATGATATGTATGGTGGCACCTATCGCCTGTTCACTAAAATATTTGCTAAGTACGGTATACAGTTTACGTATGTTGATACGACTGATGTATCCAATATACAAAAAGCCATTACACCCAATACCCGGCTTATCTGGATTGAAACACCCACCAATCCATTGATGAATATAACAGATATTGCTGCAGTAGCCTCAGTAGCCAAAAATGCCAAAGCCTTGCTTTGTGTTGATAATACATTTGCTTCACCCTATTTACAAAACCCCTTAGACCTAGGTGCGGACCTGGTAATGCATTCCGCTACCAAATACCTGGGCGGGCACAGCGATGTTATACAGGGATGCTTAATGATGAATGATGTCGCCCTTAGGGAACAATTATATTTTATACAAAAAAGTTGCGGCGCCGTACCTGGTCCGATGGATTGCTTTCTGGTATTGCGTGGCATTAAAACATTGCATATACGCATGCAGCGGCATTGTGAGAACGGTGAAAAAATCGCGCATTTTCTACGTAGTCATCTTAAAGTTGCCAAAGTGTACTGGTGTGGTTTTGAAGACCATCACAATTATGCCATCGCTAAAAAACAAATGCGTGGTTTTGGCGGCATGATGAGCTTTGAGTTGAAAAATGATAGTGTGGATGAAGCGAAAAGGGTTTTATCTGCAACAAAAATATTCGCACTGGCGGAAAGTTTAGGTGGCGTTGAGTCATTGATTAACCATCCCGCATCTATGACGCATGCTTCCATACCAAGGGATGAAAGAATTAAAAATGGTTTAAGTGATAGCCTAATTCGTTTGAGTGTAGGCATTGAAGATGTGGAGGATTTAATTGAAGACCTTACACAGTCCATCGGCTAATTTTTAAAAGCACACAAAAACATAATTTAGGAGAAGGGCACATAGGTAAAATACTATGTGCTCTTCGTTTTTCCATCTCCTAATGTGTTTCAAAAAATGCTTTTTCACCCAGCCATTTTAATAAGTAAATTGCATATAATGAATAGGCAAATTTCTGTATAGTGAAGTGATGAAAACAAACGAATATAAACAGCTGAAAATTTTTTTTGATGAAAAGGTAGCGCAATACAACCGCCCGTCATTTATCAAAGATGACCCTATTTGCATACCCAGGAATTTTACCAAAAGGCAGGATATTGAAATTGCCGGTTTATTCGCCGCTGTTTTCGCCTGGGGTAATCGCACCACCATCATCAACAAATCAAAGGAGTTAATGGGGTTAATGGACAATTCGCCCCACGATTTTTGTTTGCACCACCATACCGCAGATTTAAAAAACATAGGGGGGTTTAAACACCGGACATTCAATACAACTGATCTGTTATATTTTGTTGAGTTCCTGAAACAACATTACACAGATCACCAAAGTCTTGAAGACGCTTTCTTTAAAAAAAATGATTCTTCGCATGCTGGAGGTGTCGTTGAATATGCATTAATAAATTTTCACAATAATTTTTTCTCCCTGGAGCACGTGCCCAACAGGACCAAAAAACACATAGCCACTCCCTTTAAAGGATCTACCTGTAAACGGTTGAACATGTACCTTCGATGGATGGTTAGAAAAGATAAACAGGGTGTGGATTTTGGTCTCTGGAAGAAAATCAAGCCAGCTGAACTCATTTGTCCGATAGACCTGCATGTTGCGCGGGTTGCCAAACGTTTTGGTTTGCTGCAAAGGAAACAGATAGATTGGCAGGCCGCCGTTGAATTAACAAACTACCTGCGCACATTAGACCCGCAAGATCCTGTTAAATATGATTTTGCATTGTTTGGATTGGGGGTGATAGAAAAATATTAATTTAAAAAATACCTTAACTGGTTAGTTAGAATTTTTTGCAGGCCACCGAAATAGTATTTTTAAAAAATATCGTTTATTAAAAGGGTTTAAATCATATCGGTAACTTTATACCATGTCAACCGATTTACAGCCTTGGGAACATCTTTCTGCAGAAGAACTGGCCACTTATATTAATGATATGATCCTTCGCGATTTTACCGGGCTCATGAATTTGTTATATCGTTTGGACGTAAGCGAAACCAAAATCAGGAAACTGCTGGATGATATGCAGAACGAAGATGCCGGCAAAATCATCGCCGCTGTTATCATCGAACGCCAGCTGCAAAAGATCAAATCAAGACAACAATTTAAACAGGAGGGGGATATCCCGGAAGATGACAGGTGGTAAAATCCTTTCGGAGACCAGGTGGTCTATTATTTATATTGACAATAATAATTGTTACCTGACCTGACAGTTCGATTTTTTCTAGCACAACGCTGAAGAAAATGGAATTTTTAGTGGAAGATGTTTACTGTAATAACTCGTCAATTCGTTTAAAATGATACGCTTCTTTTTTTAGGTACGCAATCAATTCTTCTAACCTGTTATACAATTTATCTTTGCGGCACGGGTCCGTTCCGG
>JAYSXR010000220.1:0-11096 GCA_043717145.1 Chitinophagaceae bacterium
GGTGTACGCGCCGTAGAATATACCAACCGCGGAGAAGCCGCCTTACAGAATTTTAAAGAGATGCGCAAAGTATGCGATACCGAACTAAAAGGTATGTACCTCGGCATTGGCACCATCAAAAACGGTGAAATGGCACAAACTTTTATAGATGCCGGAACAGATTACATCATTTGCCCCGGACTGGTTGACTCCGTTGCCGCTGTAGCTGATAAAAATAATATGCTCTGGGTTCCCGGTTGTATGACGCCATCCGAAATCATCAAAGCAGAAACCCTGGGTGCAAAAATGATCAAATTGTTCCCCGGTAATATCCTTGGCCCAGGTTTCTTATCTGCCATAAAAGAAATATTTCCTGGCCTGTTGTTTATGCCAACCGGTGGTGTGGAACTGGATAAGGAAAATATTTCCGCTTGGTTTAAAGCCGGTGTTTGTGCTGTAGGCATGGGAAGCAAACTCATTACCAAACAACTACTCGAAGCAAAAGATTACACACAGATCACCGCTGCTACCAAAGAGGTATTAGCTATTATCCAGTCAATCAAATCATAACCATGGTACTGACAGCAGAGAAAATAGGTAAATACCGGTGGACAATCTGTTCGTTGATATTTTTTGCAACGACCATCAACTACATTGACCGCAGCGTGATCAGTTTTTTAAAATCAACATTTACCGAGCAATTGCATTGGACAGATGGCGATTATGCCGACGTGGAAATTACTTTCAAAGTATTTTATGCCATTGGACTGCTGGGTGCCGGTGGCTTAATTGATAAACTCGGAACCAAGATCGGATATGGGCTGTCCACTTTTTTATGGAGCCTTGCCGGAATAGCGACAGCATTGGTGAATACCGTAGTCGGTTTCCAGATTGTACGCGGAGCTTTAGGCCTTGCAGAAGCGGGTAACTTTCCTTCGGCTATTAAAACAGTGGCAGAATGGTTTCCTAAAAAAGAAAGGGCATTGGCTACGGGCATCTTCAATTCAGGTGCAAATATCGGGGCCATCGTTACCCCGTTAACTGTTCCTTTTATTGTTACCCAATGGGGGTGGCAATGGGCATTTATTCTTACCGGGTTATTGGGTTTTGTATGGCTGTTTTTTTGGTTTATTTTATATGAAATACCCCGCAAACACAAAAAAGTTTCTCAAGCCGAATTGGATTTTATTGAAAGTGATAAAGAAGACCAGAAAGGAAGTGTGGGCGATGATGACCAGCCAAAATTATCATGGATTAAATTATTGGGGTACAAACAAACCTGGGCTTTTGCCATAGGTAAATTACTCACCGATCCTATCTGGTGGTTTTATATTTTCTGGCTCCCCGATTTTTTTGAAAGTATGTACCACATGAAAATTACCGCAGCCAGCTGGCCCGTTGCTACAGTTTACCTGTTATCAACAGTGGGTAGTGTGGCAGGTGGATGGTTACCATTATACTTTATTAATAAAAAGGGATGGTCTGTTTTAAAAGCACGTAAAATATCCATGCTCATTTATGCATTCTGTGTATTGCCTATTTTGGCTGCATTGGTATTGGGTGAAATTAATGTTTGGCTGGCGGTAGTTGTAATAGGTATTGCAGCAGCAGCGCACCAGGCGTGGAGTGCGAATATTTTTACCACGGTGAGTGATATGTTCCCTAAAAAATCTACTGCATCCGTTACCGGTATTGGTGGTATGTTCGGTTCTATAGGCGGGATATTTTTATCGCTTTTTGTTCAGAAGAATATGTTTGTTCACTACCGTGCCATTGGCCATATAGAAACTGCTTATTACATCATGTTTATCGTATGCGCCATGGCTTATTTGTCTGCCTGGCTGATCATGCATTTCCTGGTGGGAAAAACAAAAGTGGTAGCAAGGTAGGGTAGTTTTGAGCTGTAAGCTATGAGCTGCGGGCGTTGGTGGAGTATGATAAGGTGAACAGTTTCTTGGTAAATGCGAATGAACTTTTTTATTATACAATGTAAGCTGGCAGCTCATAACTGAAAGCTTACTGCTAATCACTGCGCCATGTATAAACACCATCACCTTGTTATTACCCTATTCATAATAACATTACCCTGCCTGGTAACTGCACAATCGAGGAATCAGGTAATTGTAAAAGATGATCCCGCACAAAAAAGAGTGAATATTACAGTAGGGGGTAAACCTTTTACTGAGTTTATTTATACCGATACAATTGAAAAGCCCTTTCTCTACCCGATTTATGCCCCTAACGGTCAAACGATCACCCGGGGTTTCCCATGGAACCCGCAACCCAACGATCCTACCGATCACCCACACCATATTGGTTTATGGTTCAATTATGAGAAAGTGAACGGACTTGATTTCTGGAACAACTCATACGCCATAGCGGCAGATAAGAAAAAACAATATGGCTGGATACGAACACAGAAAATAGTAGAAACAGCCAATGGGCAACAGGGTAAAATAGTGTACCTGGCAGACTGGACAGACCAGCAGAAGAATATTTTATTGCAGGAAAAAACAACATTTATTTTCAGTGCAGGAAACAATACGCGTGTCATTGACAGGATAACAGAATTAACTGCCGTTCAAAATGTAAATTTCCCCGATGCAAAGGACGGAATGTTGGGATTACGGGTAGCCCATGAACTGCAATTGCCGGTAAATGAAACCAAAGAATACAAAGATGACAAAGGAAATATTACAAAAATAACTGCCAGTAAAGATCCATCCGAAACGGGTAATTATCTTACATCCGCAGGCAAAGAAGGCGACGCTGCCTGGGGTACACGCGGTAACTGGTGCATGCTATATGGGAAAAAAGTAAATGATTTGATCAGTATCGCCATCATTGATCACCCGCAAAACCCCGGCTATCCTACGTATTGGCATGCCCGTAATTATGGATTGTTCGCCGCCAACCCGCTCGGACAAAAAGTTTTTTCCGAAGGGAAAGAGAACCTCAACTTCAAATTAGCCAAGGGACAATCAGCTACTTTCCGTTACCGCATTGTTATATCATCGGGAAAAGAAAGACTGGCGAACACAGCAATAGATCAATATGTTTCTGATTTCACTAAGTAGCATTTATAATTATTTTCGCGGTCGCACTTGGACTTATTGCGCTATACTATAAAAATAGTTTTTTTATCGAAGCCGTATTTTCCTTTATTAATTACTAATTATTATTTGACCTTTCTTTATTTTTGCTGTATACTTCTAATTATACCTATGCAAATAAGTTTCTCGTACGAAAAAAAGAAAGTCATACAGGCACTACGTTATCATTTTGTACAGCGCCCTGAAATACGCATATTAATTATTCTGGTAAATGTATTCGCTATATTTTCTGCCATTTTATTCTATACAAAAAAAATACGGCCCGAGCCTTTTTTATTGGGTTCTTTTATCTGGCTCATTTTAATGGCAGCATTCTGGTATTTTTTACCCAACAGTATTTATAAAAAAGCAGCCACATTCCAGGATTCTTTTATCATAGACTTTAATGAAGAAGATATACGCCTGGAAAATGAAAGGGGATATGTAAACTGGCAATGGCAAAAGTTCAGCCGTTTTTTTGAGAGCCCCCATTTCTTTCACCTCTATTTCGATTCCAAATCTTTTTTTCTCGTTCCTAAAGATGATATCGGAGAGGAAATGAAACACGAATTAAGGGGGATGCTGAAGCGGAAGATCGGGTAGTTTTATTTTAAATGTTGAATGAGGGCTTCTTAAAAGTCTCCTAATACCATCATTTTAATATTCACCGTTTAAAATAAAAATTACAAATCCTTATCCATCACATAATGCGGAATAGTTACTTCTTCAAATTCTTCGCTGCATATTGCATAACCGTTCTTCTCATAAAAACCTACCGCCGATTTCCGGGCATGCATAGTCAGGCGTCTGTAACCGCGGTCGCGGGCAATATTTTCGGCAAAATTCATCAACACCCTTCCAATTCCTTTCCCTTGCAATACCGAGGTAACGGCCATTTGCCGCAAACGGACTGTTTTAGGGTCGGTTTGGGTTAGCATACAGCAGGCTTCGAGCTTATCATCTTCAAAGCAACCTATCAGAATATCGTCTTTTTCAGCCGCAAGGTCCTCAGGTGTAAAGGTTAAACCAAGGGGTTTGCGAAGCATTTGATCGCGCAGGTCCACCATTTGCCTGTATTCTGCCGAGCCGTAATCTATAATTTTTAATGCCATAAAATGGGGGTCTTGCGTACAAGGTAATGATGATTTTAGTAAAAATATCGTGTTAAGTGTTATTCGGGCTATTACTGCCTGTAATGGCCTTCAAAAACAAAAATGCTTTAAAAGATTGCTTATTTCACAAAAAGTATATTTTTGCGCCTGTAACAAAAACTTTTACAATGTCAGACATCGCAGCAAGAGTTAAGAAAATCATAGTTGACAAGTTAGGAGTTGACGAAGCCGAAGTGACCAATGAAGCTTCTTTCACTAACGACCTCGGTGCCGATTCTTTGGACACCGTTGAATTGATTATGGAATTCGAAAAAGAATTCAACATCTCCATCCCAGATGAGCAGGCTGAAACCATCACCACTGTTGGCCAGGCTGTTGCTTACCTTGAAGAGCACGCCAAGTAAGATCTTATCTCCAAGAATGGAATAATTTTAATCCGCCTTCTTGCGGCATCAATGCCATAAGAAGGCGGATTATCACTTCAAATGGGTAACGAATTATGCAGTTAAAAAGAGTCGTTGTTACAGGAATCGGAACGCTGACGCCACTCGGAAATAATCTGAATGATTATTGGAACGGGCTGATCAACGGTGTTTCGGGTGCTGATAGCATCACTCAATTTGATGCGGCTAAATTCAAAACACGTTTTGCCTGTGAAGTGAAGGGTTTTGATCCTACCGAGTTTATGGACAGGAAAGAAGCCCGGAAATTAGACCGATTTGCACAACTGGCCATCGTTGCCAGTGATATGGCTGTTAAAGATGCCGGTATCAGCAAAGACAATGTAGATGTAGACCGGACAGGCGTAATCTTCGCCAGCGGGATAGGCGGATTAACCACTTTTCAGGATGAAGTGATCAACTTTGCCCAGGGAGATGGTACACCCCGTTTCAATCCTTTCTTTATTCCCAAGATGATATTGGATATCGCAGCAGGCCAGATCTCAATGAGACATGGCTTCCGTGGCCCCAACTTTGCCGTTGTGAGCGCTTGCGCATCAAGTACCAACGGGATGATTGCGGCGGCGGATACTATCCGCTTAGGTAAGGCTGATATAATTCTTAGCGGCGGGTCTGAAGCTGTGATCAGCATGGCCGGTGTTGGAGGATTTAATGCCATGAAAGCCATGAGCGAACGCAATGATGACCCTAAAACAGCCAGCCGGCCTTACGACAAGGACCGTGATGGCTTTGTTATGGGAGAAGCAGCAGGGGTTGTGGTATTGGAAGAGTATGAGCACGCTATTAAAAGGGGTGCCAAAATATACTGCGAATTAGCCGGAGGCGGTGCTACTGCCGATGCTTACCATTTAACGGCCCCGCATCCTGAAGGTTTGGGTGCCCGTAATGTTATGATTGCCGCATTGAAAGATGCCGGTATGCGGCCCGACGAAATTGATTATATTAATACCCATGGTACTTCAACTCCTCTGGGTGATGGTGCCGAAGCAAAAGCCATTACAGAAGTATTTGGCGAGCATGCGTATAAACTGAATATCAGTGCCACGAAATCCATGACCGGCCATTGCCTTGGTGCAGCGGGCGTGATAGAAGCCATTGCCTGTATACAAAGTGTGATACATGACATTATTCCGCCTACTATCAATCACTTTACAGATGATCCTACACTGGATCCGAAACTGAATTTTACATTTAATAAGCCACAAAAAAGAATCGTTAGGGCAGCATTAAGTAATACTTTTGGTTTTGGGGGTCATAATGCTTGTGTGATTGTTAAAAAATACGTAGCTTAAATTCGTGCAATTTCTCAAAAAGCTTTTTAGAAAGGCAGACGATTCTTCATTTGAAAAACAATTGAAAAACGTATTGGGCATCAAGTCCGGTAACATTTTATTGTACCGCACCGCCATGAGCCACCGTTCTGTAAAGGAAACGGCCGATGAAAATAATGAACGTTTAGAATATCTTGGCGATGCTATACTTAGTGCTATTGTAGCTGATTATCTTTTTAAACGTTACCCCTACAAAGGCGAAGGTTTCCTTACCGAAATGCGCAGCAAAATGGTTAACCGCCAGCAATTGAATGATATTGCGTTGAAGATGGGATTGCGTAAACTAACCTTTTATAACAAGTTTGATAATGCACTTAAAGGCAGCCAGATATTCGGCAATACGCTGGAAGCACTGGTAGGTGCCGTTTACCTGGATAAGGGCTACGACAAAACACATAACTGGGTACTTCGCCAGATCGTAATCCCACATATGTTTGTAGACGACCTTGAACTGATTGACATCAACCTGAAGAATAAACTGATTGGCTGGGCCAATAAAAACGGCAAAGCCCTTATTTTTGAATTGGCCGATGAAAGGATGGAAGGCAGCCGCCGCCTGTTTACCATCAATGCCATGCTGGATGGTGAATTGTTGTCCATGGGCAAAGGCTACAATAAAAAAGATGCCAGTCAGGTAGCCGCCCAGGTAGCCGTTGAAAAACTGGGTCTTCAGTGAGTAAAAATGAATTTATATTTCAGCTTAAAGAAAAAACCATCTTTTTCGTAAGCCTTTTGCTGGCAGGCACCCTGACAATTTTATAATTTGCCCCACATCTATTTTAACCCAAACAGATCCAGCATATATCCACCCTCATCTAATCTCCTGGCACAATTCCACCAAAACCCCATTCGTGTTTTTTGGGTGTAAAAAACAAACCCATTTATTATCCGCCCCTTTCCTGGGCTTTTCATTCAGTAAAACAAAACCCTCGGCCTGTAAACGGGCCATTTCAGCTGTAATATCAGCAACCTCGAAAGCTATATGGTGAATGCCTTCGCCTTTTTTATCAATAAACCGGGCGATGGTGCCATTTGGGTCGGTACTTTCCAAAAGTTCTATTTTGGACTCGCCTTTGCGGAAAAAGGCGGTATTTACCTCTTCAGAATCCACCGTTTCTTTCCGGTAACAGGCGGTATCCAGCAGCTTTTCAAATAGTGGAATGGAGGTTTCAAACTGTTTTACTGCTATGCCGATATGTTCAATTTTTAACATAATATCTTATTTTAATGCAGCCTTTACGAATTGTGGAAAAACAAGCCGGCTACCAATTTGCGCCCAAATTTATAGAACGAATTGCAGTAATTTTGTGTTGTACTGAGATTATAAACTTTTAGTGTATTATGTTGAAATTACCGATTTACTTAGATAACAATGCCACCACACCTATGGATCCGCGTGTGTTGGAAGCGATGATACCATATTTTACCGAACACTTTGGTAATGCCGCAAGCCGTAACCACCCTTTTGGATGGGAAGCAGAAGAAGCAGTTGATTATGCCCGCGAACAGGTGGCGAAATTGATAGGTGCCGATCCGAAAGAAATCATTTTTACGTCAGGTGCCACAGAAGGTGATAACCTGGGTATTAAAGGTGTATTTGAAATGTATGCCAGCAAAGGTAACCACATTATCACCTGCACTACTGAACACAAAGCGGTTTTAGATACCTGCAAGCACATAGAACGTTTAGGTGGTGAGGTAACTTATTTAGAAGTGAAAGCTGATGGATTGATTGACATTAAAGAACTGGAAGCAGCCATCAAACCTACTACCATATTGATTGCCATCATGTATGCCAATAATGAAATTGGTGTGATACAACCCGTAAAAGAGATCAGCACTCTGGCTAAAAAGAATGGTATCCTTTATTTTTCAGATGCCGTTCAGGCCGTTGGTAAAATTCCGGTTGATGTAAATAAGGATGGCATTGATATCATGGCGTTTACTGCGCATAAAATGTATGGTCCAAAAGGAATCGGTGCATTGTATGTACGCCGTAAAAACCCACGTGTAAAAGTAACCGCGCAAATGGATGGCGGTGGTCATGAAAGAGGTATGCGCAGCGGTACCTTGAATGTACCCGGAATTGTTGGTTTTGGCAAAGCCTGCGAACTGGCAAGATTAGAAATGGCAGACGATGCAGCACGTTTAAGCAAACTGCGCGATAAATTAGAAACCTCGTTAATGCAATTGGAAGAAGCTTATGTAAATGGTAACCGTGAGCACCGTTTGCCACACGTAACCAATATTTCTTTTAAATATGTGGAAGGTGAAGGGTTGTTGATGGGCTTTAATAAAAATATCGCTTTATCATCAGGGTCGGCTTGTACATCTGCCTCATTGGAGCCCAGTTATGTATTGAAAGCACTGGGCCTTGGTGATGACCTTGCACATAGTTCATTACGCTTCGGGCTTGGCCGTTTTACTACCGAAGACCAAATTGATTACACAATCAAGGCCGTAAGCGATACCGTTTTAAAATTACGCGATATGAGCCCGTTATGGGAGATGTTTAAAGAAGGGGTAGATATGGATAAGATAGAATGGGCAAGCCATTAAAACTTAAAAACGAGCTAATTTGAAAATGGAATCAAATTAGTTTATTACAGATATGGAAACAGGCGAATAAAAATCCATTTTTAAATTAACGAACTTTCAAATTAATTATCATGGCATATTCAGAAAAAGTAATCGATCATTACAGCAATCCGAAAAACGTAGGCACTTTGGATAAAGCCAGGAAAAATGTAGGTACCGGCCTGGTAGGTGCACCTGAGTGCGGCGATGTAATGCGCCTGCAGATTGAAGTGGATGATGCTACGGGTATTATCACCGATGCTAAATTCAAAACTTTTGGTTGCGGGTCGGCCATCGCCTCTTCTTCACTGGCAACAGAATGGTTAAAAGGTAAAACCGTTGACCAGGCGGTACTCATTGATAATATGGACCTGGTAGAAGAACTCAATCTTCCCCCGGTAAAAATCCACTGCTCTGTATTGGCAGAAGATGCTATCAAATCGGCGATTAACGATTATCGCAAAAAAAATGGTTTGGAAGAACTGGTGTTTGAAGAAAGGATTCACTAAGAATTGTTTTGAATTTCGAATGTTTTTCCATTTAAAATTCATCATTCAACGTATTTAGTCATGGTGGCAACAGAGAACAGTATATATGTTAGCGAAAAAGCGAAGAAGAAAGTACATCAACTGATGGAAGAAGCTGGCGTAACCGGAGATGACTCTTATTTCTTACGGGTAGGTGTAGTGGGTGGCGGTTGCTCTGGATTGAGTTATAAACTGGATTTTGATAACGAAATCAAACCGATGGACCAGGTGTTTGAGGATAACGGTATTAAAGTGGTTACCGATCTGAAAAGTTTCCTCTATTTAGTTAATACAGAGTTGGAATTTTCTGATGGATTAAATGGGAAAGGTTTTTATTTTAATAATCCGAATGCAAGCCGGAGTTGTGGATGTGGTGAGAGTTTTGCAGTGTAATACCTTTCATTAAAATAGTTCAGGCCGAAGTATTGCTTCGGCTTTTTTTATGTCAAGAGGTAATTGTTCAAAAGGAGCGATCACTTTTTTGTTAAGCCCTGTTGTCAGCCGGTGGTGGTGTATCAGGAGTAAGGGGTTTTAAGAGAATTGTTTTTGTGGGTTTATGCTGTGGCGGTGGCTTGGGCATATCTTTAACAATTTTTGGGGGTGCGAATCTCAAAACCTCCATTTTCGGCGGTGGAAAGGGCTTACCGTCTTTTATAAGTAAAGGAGGCTGCGGGGGCGGGGGTTTCCGATATCCTTTTTTAGTGCTTTGTACGGTAACCGGTATAGCGTCGGCCCCATTCTCTACTGTAGGGTTAGTTTGGGCCTTTTTTTTATCCTGCGATCTGGCAAATAAGCCAACACCCAGTAGGCAAAACAAGATCAGGGTTAGTCTTAGTTTCATTTTATTGTTTTTTACTAAGATGTACAAATGTGATAAAATCCATAAAGTAATTTCAATTACGCCTGGTTAGTAGGGCGATTGCGCAATAACAATTAGTTTTGACGCTATGTGGATGATCTGCAAAAAGGAATGGCAACAGTTTTTCAGCAGCCTTACCGGTTATATCGCCGTGGTGGTTTTCCTGTTGCTTAATGGACTGTTTCTTTTTGTTTTTCCTGATACCAGCATATTGGACTTCGGATATGCCTCGCTGGGTAGCTTCTTTAACCTTGCACCCTGGATATTATTATTCCTTGTTCCAACCGTAACCATGCGCAGCCTGGCCGATGAATACAAAACAGGCACTTTCGAATTACTGAAAACAATGCCCTTGACCCCGGCTCAAATTGTATGGGGTAAATTTTTCGGAGCATTGATTATTGTAATAACGGCATTGCTGCCCACCATTATTTATGCGGTTTCTGTGCAGCGACTCAGTGTAACCGGTGGTATCGATATCGGAGGTACGCTTGGAGGTTATACTGGCCTTATTTTTTTAGGTGCCGTATTTACGGCCATCGGTATCTGTTCCAGCAGTTTTACCCATAACACAGTTGTGGCATTTATTACAGGTGCTTTTGTTTGTTTTTTATTATACAATGGGTTTGATGCGATGAGTAAATTGCCTGTGTTTAATGCAGGCTGGGACTATTATATTGAAATGCTCGGCATCAATTTTCATTACCGAAGTATCAGCCGGGGTGTAATTGATAGCCGGGATATTATTTATTTCGTAGGTATCATCGTTTTATTTTTAATGATTACACGACGAAACCTTGTAAAACGTTAACGGATCATCCATGCAAAAAGTCTGGCAACATACATATGGTGTTTTAGGATTGACCGGTTTGTTTGTGGCAGCTATCTACCTGTCTTCTTTGTTTTTTTACCGGGTAGACCTTACAACAGAGAAAAGATATAGCCTTACCTCCGCTACCAAAACACTGTTGAAAGAAGTTGACAGTACGATAAATATCCAGGTATTTCTTACGGGTGAATTGCCCGCCGATTACAAAAAATTAAGCATCGCTACCAAAGACCTTTTGGATGAATTCAAATCACTGTCCGGAAATACAATCAGGGTAATTTTTGAAAAACCCGGAGAAAACATCATGAATGATACGGCGAAAGTAATGC
>JAYSXR010000023.1:0-6247 GCA_043717145.1 Chitinophagaceae bacterium
CAACATGAAGTTATACATCAAATACATGGTAAGTCAGCGGTGTAAAATGATGGTGAAAGAAGAACTGAGGAATCTCGGACTACATTTTATCGTTGTTGACCTTGGTGAAGTGGAGATTATGGAAAATATTTCTCCTGAAGTAAGGACCCAGCTGAAGCTGGCTTTATTAAATTCGGGACTGGAATTGATGGATGATAAAAGGGCCGTTTTGATTGAAAAAGTAATTAATGTGATTACTGAAATGATCCATGATACCGATGAGTTGCCGAAAATGAACTATTCTGATCTCATAAGTGAAAAATTACATTATGATTACACGTATCTGTCTAATTTATTCTCAGAAGTAAAAGGAATTACTATACAACAGTTTATTATCATACATAAAATTGAAAAGGCTAAAGAATTGCTATTGTATGATGAGTTGAACCTTACTGAGATATCGTATCAACTGCATTACAGCAGTGTGGCACATTTATCCAATCAATTCAAAAAAATTACCGGCCTTACGCCTACTCATTTTAAAAAATTAAAAGACAGAAGAAGAAGTCCGATTGAAGATATTGGAAATGAAACCGACTGAATAAAAATTATATAACGCTTAAAAGTGTGATGCAAAAGTGGAAATTATAGAAAGAAAAGACTCGCAATACGCCAGGAGCCTGATAGAGGCCAGCCTCGATCCATTGGTTACAATCAGTACCGAAGGTAAAATCACAGACATGAACCAGGCAACTGTGAATATTATTGGCTCAACACGTGAAAAATTAACCGGCACTGATTTCTTTAATTATTTTACCGATCCTAAGAAAGCACGGGAAGCTTCCAGGGAAGTATTTGCAAAAGGTTCGGTAGTAAACTATCCTTTAACGATAAAAGATCAAAAGCACACCGATGTATTGTTTAATGGTTCTGTATACAAAGACGAAGAAGGAAACATATTGGGTGCTGTAGTAGTGGCGCGAAATATTACTGAACAAAATAAGACGGAAACGGAATTAACCGAAGCAATTGTTTTTGCCGAGCTCGCAACAGGCATTGCCGAAGAAGCGCAGAGCAAAGCCGAAACCGCTACTCGTATTGCAGAAGATGCCGTAAAATCGAAACAGCAGTTTCTATCAAATATGAGCCACGAAATCCGTACGCCGATGAATGCCATCATCGGGTTTACGAAAGTGGTATTAAAAACAGATTTATCACCCAAACAAAGAGAATACTTAACGGCGATCAAAATAAGTGGAGACGCATTAATCGTACTTATTAATGATATACTCGATCTGGCAAAAGTGGACGCGGGTAAAATGACCTTTGAACACACTCCTTTTAAAATGGCAGCCTCCATATCAGCGATGCTACATTTATTTGAACCCAAGATTCAGGAAAAAAATCTAAAACTTATTAAACAATATGATACCAATATTCCGGAGGTATTACTAGGTGACCCGGTTCGCCTGCACCAGATTATCTTAAACCTTGTAAGCAATGCGGTAAAATTTACTTCCAAAGGAGAAATTAAAGTGAGTGTAAACTTGCTAAGTGAAGATGAAGAAAAGGTAACCATTGAATTTACAATTGCCGATACCGGTATGGGGATAACAGAAAATAAACTTAAAAATATCTTCGAAAATTTTCAACAGGCATCCAGCGATACTTCCCGATTATATGGGGGCACCGGATTAGGTCTTGCCATTGTTAAGCAATTAGTGGAACCACAAGGGGGGAATATTAGCGTAAAAAGTATAGTTGATGAAGGTTCTGTATTCAGTTTTACCCTGAGTTTTCGAAAAACAACAGCTGAAGCCATAACAGCATCAGAACTAATTGAATTAGATACCGAAATAAAAAGTATTAAAATACTGGTTGTTGAAGATATTGCTCTTAACCAGCTGTTGATGAAAACCCTGTTGGATGATTTTAACTTTGAATGCGATATTGCCGCAAACGGGCTATTGGCTATCGAAAAAATGCAAACCAAATCGTATGACCTGGTTTTGATGGATTTGCAGATGCCCGAAATGAATGGATTTGAAGCGACAGAATATATCCGGAAAAAAATGGAGTCAAAAATCCCCATTATTGCCTTAACCGCCGATGTAACTACCGTTGACCTTGCCAAATGTAAAGCGGTTGGCATGAATGATTATATAGCAAAACCAGTTGACGAAAGATTATTATACAGTAAAATAGTAGGATTAATAAAGACCCCTGCACTTATAAACTATGAGAAAGAATCTGATCCTGATAAAAAAACAAGCTGTATTGATCTTGGTTATTTAACCCACCGCACAAAATCCAATCCAAAATTAATGATGGAAATGATTTCCCTCTACTTGGAACAAACCCCTCCATTAATAAATGCCATGAAACAGAGTTTTTTAAATAAAGACTGGGTTTCTTTACAGGCAGCCGTGCATAAAATGATCCCTTCTTTTTCAATAATGGGCATCAGTTCTGATTTCGAAAACATGGCAAAAAAAGTGCAGGAATATGCAAATACACATTATCAGGACGATGGGATACTTGATATGGTGATGCAACTGGAAAATATTTGCTCCCAGGCATGCATAGAATTAGAAAAAGAATTCCACAGAATAAAAAAAAATAACTTATGAACAACAAAGCTCCAATAAAACTTTTTTTAGTAGATGATGATGCCGTTTTTTTAAAATCACTTGAGATTGATTTTCTGCAACAAGCAGATATTATCATTGAACCGTTTGCTACCGGTGAATTGTGTGTGAAAAATTTATCACATAACCCTGATGTGATCATTTTAGATTACCATTTGGACGGTATTGACAAAAATGCAATGAACGGAATAGAAACTTTGGATAAAATAAAAGCCGTAAACCCCGATACCCCCGTTATCATGTTGTCCTCCCAGGATAAAATCGATGTAGCCATCAACTGTATGCACCACAAGGCTTTTGATTATGTAGTAAAAAGTGAAACCGCTTTCATGCGCTTACAAAAAATCATCATTACAATTTTCCAGCATAAAAAAATGGAAAAAGAGCTGAACTGGTATATGGAAAGAATGTAATGTCCGATATTATGACTTGAGGCTGCCCCCCCTCTGCAATCCGGATATGTAAAGAATGTAACATATTTTAAAACATCTGTAATACTTACCCCACGTAAGGTAGCCATCTTTGCACTATCTTCAACTAATTTAAACTTAATCCGGCAAGAAAGAATCATTGTGTAGATGGATGATTCATGGACCTTCTAAAAGCTATTATTTTGGTTATTTATTTAAAAAATATCTTTACTGATGCAGGTAATGTAACACGTTTTACTGCAAGGTTTTTCAAAGAAATAATCAGGCCGCCTTTTGAAATAAAGGAATTTATAAGGCAATGCTATACTATCGGATACAAATCCCTTCCCCTAGTGGGCATTACAGGTTTTATTATGGGCTTGGTAATGACCATTCAAACCCGCCCTACCCTTGCACAGTTTGGAGCAGAATCCTGGTTACCCGGCATGGTGGCACTTTCTTTAATAAGGGAAATCACACCGGTAATTACCGCGTTAATATGCGCCGGTAAAATCGCATCCGGTATTGGTGCGGAATTGGGTTCAATGAAAGTGACGGAACAAATAGATGCAATGGAAGTATCAGCGATCAACCCATACAAATACCTGGTGGTTACCAGGATATTAGCGACGACCCTTATGGTTCCCTTACTCGTAATATTTGCCGATGGAATTGGCATACTTGGTGGTTACATAGGTATTAATATCCATAGTGATGTTAATCTATACAGATATTTTTCACAGGTTCTTGCCTCTTTGGCGTTTCTAGACATCGTGCCCCCTACAATTAAAACTTTTTTCTTTGGTTTTTTTATCGGGCTGATTGGTTGCTACAAAGGATTTAATGCAGCCAACGGAACAGAGAGTGTAGGTAAAGCAGCAAATTCAGCCGTGGTAGCCGCTTCACTTGCCATATTTATTATTGATATGCTGGCAGTACAAATCACAGACCTTTTTTTCTAAGAATAATGATACAGGAAGAAACAAATATTCAAATACCCAACAGTACTGAAAATTCAGTTCCGGATATTTCCATCAAAGGATTGTACAAATCATTTGGAGAAAACAACCCCATATTACAAGGCGTTAACCTTACAGTAAAAAAAGGTGAGAATCTGGTTATCCTCGGAAAATCAGGTTCAGGAAAATCAATAACCATTAAATGCCTTGTACGGTTGGTGGAAGCAGATAAAGGTGAGATATTCGTGTTTAATACAGATATTACCACACTGGATAATTCTCAATTAAACGCCATCAGGGCAAGGATTGGCTTTCTTTTTCAAAACTCCGCTTTATATGATTCAATGACAGTAAGGGAAAACCTTTCGTTTCCGTTAAAGCGACATTCAAAACAATTAACTACAGATGAAGTGGATGCAACCATTACAGAAGTACTGGAAAGTGTTGGCCTGGCCGATGCAATAGATAAAATGCCATCAGAATTATCGGGCGGTATGCGCAAAAGGATTGGTCTAGCAAGAACCCTGATCTTAAAACCTGAGATTATGCTGTATGACGAGCCTACAACCGGTCTGGACACCATTACCTCAAGAGAAATTAGTGAACTGATACTTGCCATCCAGAAAAAAAATAAAACAACTTCGATCATTATCACACACGATATGGCCTGCGCTAAATTAACAGGTGACAGGATTGTGATTTTGAAAGATGGGGTAATTGACGCGGAAGGTACTTACGAAGAATTAGAAAAAAGCAGCGACGAATGGGTTCGTTCTTTTTTCATTTAATCAATCAATAAAACAATAAAAATGAATAAGGAATTGGGGGCAACATGGAAATTGGGAATGTTTGTCATTATCGGATTATTAATATTCGCCGCAGCTGTATATTTCATAGGCAAGCAGCAGAATTTATTTGGGTCAACATTCCATCTAACATCACAGTTTAGAACAGTCAGCGGTTTGAAAATAGGAAACAATGTACGTTTTTCAGGCATTAACGTCGGCACTGTTGAATCTATAGAACTGATTACCGATACGTCTGTAGTGGTTAAACTGGCTATGAAAAAAGATGTACAAAACTTTATTAAAACAGATGCAAGAGCCAGTATTGGTTCGGATGGTTTGATGGGAGACAAAGTACTTACTATTTACCCGGGTACTTTTACGAATAGCCCGGTAAAAGACAATGCCCTGATTGTTTCGAAAAACCCGATAGAAATGGATGATGTAATGGCTAGTGTTAAAAGAAGTGTAGATAATATTGACATCATAACCGGACAGCTTTCAGAGTTTACTTATAAGCTGAATAACGGGAAAGGTGCTTTATCAAAATTGATGAATGATGAAAAATTTGGAAAAAACCTCGATGCAACGATGACTAATCTAAAAACAGGGTCCAAAGGATTAAGTGATAACATGCAGGCTGCGCAAAGTAATTTTTTATTAAAAGGGTTTTTTAACAAAAAGAAAAAGGCAGAAGCTAAAAAAGCAGCTGATGCAAAAAAAGAAGCTGATTTAAAAAAAGAAACTGACGCTAAACAAATAGAGGATAAGAAAAAAAAGGTATCTTCCAAACAGTAAAATTATAAAATAGCGTAAGGTAAACTTAACATTTAAATCATCTATATGAAAACAGCAGGAATAGCATTGATCATAATCGGTATACTCATGATAGCTTATACCGGCTTCAATTATGTAACTACCGAAAAAGTGGTTGACTTGGGGCCTATCCAGGTAAACCAGAAAAAAAGCCACCCTGTTCAATGGTCACCTATTGTTGGTGGTGTATTTTTGGTAGGTGGTGTTATAATTATAGCCCTTGATAAACGAAAAAGCAATTAATAGATATGTGTGATTTATGTAATTTTTAATTGCCGAAATGTAAGTCCTGCATCATTAAAGCATTCCACCTTTATAAATAATAATATTTAGAATGCATAAAAAGGAAAAAAATAACACAAAAACCACAGATCCAATTATTCTGGAAGACGGATACCCGGCTTACCCGGCCACGGAAGATATTTATAATAAATGCCATGAAGAGGTAAATATTAACCCTGAGGATATTTCCAAATTGAAGGAACGAAATGCAAACGGTCAAAATAATGTTAAAGATTTTACTGAAGATATATCTGGAGATGACCTCGACATCCCCGGAACAGAATTGGATGATAATGAAGAGAATAATGGAAGTGAAGATGAAGAAAATAACCACTATAGTTTAGGGGGAGATATGCATAACGGCTTAG
>JAYSXR010000221.1:0-11046 GCA_043717145.1 Chitinophagaceae bacterium
ATAAATTTTTTTTCGATGGGTTAGTTAGTAAGGCCACCTCTTCTAAAAAGGGGTGGTTTTTTTATTTTCAAAACGAAAAGGATTCTATAAGAAATAAAAATAATACCGTAAAAATGACTTGGTATTTTTCACCGAAATAGAAAATAACTAAAGTAAAATAGAAAAAAATAGATAAAACCAGTCAATAGGAAAAAAAACACCTAAAATGAAATGAACAATGGTCCCGGATTCATTCCTTACATTAGAACAATAATTATACGGCATTGCTCTATCCATTGATTAAAATAGCGGTTCGATTGGCACTGACAATTTTTTGTCGCAAAATCAAAATAACCAACCGCCATCTGCTGAAAACGCCCGGCCCGTTATTAATAACGGCCAATCACCCCAACTCTTTTTTAGATGCCACAATCATCGGGGCCCTATTCGAAAGACCGGTACACTACCTGGCCCGGGGCGATGCTTTTAATAAAACCTGGCACAGCCTGTTGTTGAGAATGTTGAACATGATCCCGGTTTACAGGCTAAGCGAGGGAAAGGAAAACCTTTCTTTAAATGAAGATGCGTTTACAAGAAGCAAAGAAATATTAGCGGACAATGGCATAGTGTTAATCTTTATAGAGGGCATTTGCGTGCATACACACGAACTGCAACCATTTAAAAAAGGAGCCGGAAGAATTGCGCTTGACAGCAATCAGAAACCGGGACTGCAGATCCTTCCGCTTGGTATTGCTTACAATTCGTTTGATCGTTTTGGAAAAACAATCAATATACATATTGGTGAACCACTGCCGGTAGGGTTGTTTTTTCCTTTCGAACAAGAGGCAAAAAATATCAGGGAATTCAATATGGTACTACATAATGAAATAGAAAAAAATATTTATATACCCAGTGATGATGCAATACTTGGTATAAAAAAAATACTACTCTGGCTTCCCGGAATAACGGGCTATGCATTACACCTTCCATTATATATTGCAGTAAGAAAATTGATCAAAAGGAAAACGAAAGGTACCGTGTTTTTTGATTCTGTTTTATTTGGCGCACTGCTGCTTTTATATCCACTTTACCTATTATTGATGGGGCTCTTATTGTGGCTTATACAAATCCCGATAATTCTTATCAGTATCATTTTAATTATTCATCCCCTAACCGCCTGGTGTGCGGTTCGCTGGAAAGCATAAACCTATATTAATGCGGTAAATGCGGCTCTCCTACGGTTACCTTATCTTCATAAACATTATCAATACACAAAACAATGTCATCAATTAAAATATTAGGGAAATGACAAAAAATTGCGCTGGTGGCGCATGACCATAAAAAAGCTCACCTCCTCGAATGGGCTGTGCATAACAAGGCAGCATTGGCAAAACATGAATTGGTTACCACGGGAAAAACCGGAAAATTAATGGAGGTAGCACTTGGCAGGCCGGTAAAAAAATTATTAAGTGGCCCCCTCAGCGGCGACCAGCAAATTGGTGCTATGATTGCGAACGGCGAAATAGATATGATGTTCTTTTTCTGGGATCAGATGGAGGCGCAGCCACACGATAGCGATGTAAAAGCATTGTTGCTCTTATGTTTGGCCTGGAATATTCCGATGGCCTGCGACAGGGCAACGGCAGACTTTATTATGACATCGCCCTTTGTGCACGAAGCGTACGAATCTACCCTGCCCGATTACACAGAATATTTAAACAGGAAAGTGAAAGACAAAGAATAATGTGGTATTGCGCCCACGGCAAAAACAAGATGCACAGGAGCTGGCATTGGTAGCCAACAATAAAAATATCTGGAATAATGTGCGCGATGCATTGCCGAGCCCGTACACCGTAATGGATGCCCTGCAGTGGATGGCGCACGTAAATGATCAAAATCCGGTTGTAAACTTCGCAATTGTCTGCAAAGGAAATATAGCAGGAAGCATAGGCTGTATAACGAAACGGGACATGTCAAGAAAAAACATAGAAATCGGATATTTTGTTGGTGAAAGATATTTGGGAAACGGAATCGCTACGGAGGCCGTGAAATTATTAGTCGATTTTATTGAAACTCGATTAGACGTGGTGAGAATAGAAGCACATATATTTGAACAGAACAAATCGTCGATGAAAGTGTTACAAAAAAAGGGGTTTCACCTGGAAGCAATCAGGCGGAGGGCTGCTAAAAAACAATGAAGTAGTAGATGATTACATATGGGTTAAGCTGATCTGAGGGCGGGCGAGCTTATTCCGGGGCAGGGTATGATTTTTTAATAAATAGATAAAACAGAAATTATGCTTTGGCAAGGAAGAAGAGAAAGCGGTAATGTAGAAGACCGGCGGGGAATAAGTGGCGGCGGCCTTGCCCTTGGTGGCGGGATCGGCTCCATTGTTATTGGCATCATATACCTGCTTCTGGGCGGAAACCCATCCGATGTGGTAAACCAGGTGTCGCAGCAGCAACAAACCCATTCTGCTGTTCCAAGGAGTGCAGAAGAAGAAAAACTGGCTTCTTTTTCGAGAGTGGTATTGGCGGATACAGAAGATGTATGGGGAGAGATATTTAAAGAAAACGGCAAAACCTATAGCGAACCCAAATTGGTTTTATTTACCGAACAAACCCAATCGGGCTGCGGTTTTTCCAGTGCCGCTACCGGCCCGTTTTACTGCCCCACAGATCAAAAAGTATATATTGATCTTTCTTTTTTTAATGAGCTCAATACCCGCTTTCATGCACCCGGCGAATTTGCAATGGCGTATGTGATAGCACATGAAGTCGGCCACCATATTCAAAATTTGTCTGGTACGTTTGATAAGGCGGCACATCAAAGACAAAACCTCAGCGAGTCCGGGGCTAATAAGCTCTCTGTAAAAATGGAACTGCAGGCAGATTTTTATGCCGGGGTATGGGCCAACCGGAACCAGAAAATGAAAAACTTTTTACAAACCGGCGACCTTGAATCGGCATTGAATGCCGCGAATGCCATTGGAGACGACAGGCTGCAGCAACAAAGCAAAGGTTACGTAGTTCCCGATGCATTTACACACGGCACATCTCAACAAAGAATGTATTGGTTCAAAAAAGGATTTGAAACAGGAGACCTTAAACAGGGAAATACTTTTTCAGAGGTGCAATGAAAAGTATAGATGCAGTATTTTTAGTGTATTGATATAAGAGCCAGTATAAAACAACTTATTTCTGTCTTATCCCGGTGTTTATAGCAAAAAAGAACAACCAAACCAAACTAAAGCATAAACCTACTGTATGAGAAAAATGGCTATCCTATTTGCAATGCTAATAAGTGTTGCAGCTTCTGCACAAGACACCCTTACAACCAAGGACATACAATCTGCGGCCAAGGTCCTCGACCTTTCATTTACACAAAAAGAAATAGACACCATGTATGATGGTGTTAAAGAAAACCTTGCTGGCTACAAACTCATGCACAAGCAATCGCTTAAAAACAGCGTACCGATGAGTTTGTGGCAGAGCCCTGTTCTGCCTGGCATGCACTTTAATGAAAAGCAGCTTCCTGTGAAATGGAATATCCCGTCGAATGTACAAATGCCGGCAAACAAAAACGACCTGGCTTTTTATAACCTTCTTCAGCTTGCCTCGCTGATAAAAAGCAAAAAAATCAGTTCGGTTGTATTGACGCAGTTTTTTATTGAGCGGATAAAAAAATATGGTGATACCCTGCAATGTGTCATATCAATTACCGAAGACCTGGCCATTCAACAGGCGCAGGAAGCGGATGTTGAAATTGCCGGAGGAAAATACCGCGGCCCCTTACACGGGATCCCTTATGGATTAAAAGATTTATTTTCTGTAAAAGGAACCAAAACAACCTGGGGCGCCGCACCGTATAAAAATCAAACGATTGACGAAGATGCATTTGTTTACACACAGTTAAAGGAAGCGGGTGCTGTATTAATTGCGAAATTTACCCTGGGCGCATTGGCCATGGGTGATTATTGGTTCGGCGGCCGAACAAAAAATCCGTGGAATACAAGAACAGGATCATCGGGTTCTTCTGCAGGATCAACTTCTGCCACTGTTGCGGGGCTGGTGCCCTTTGCCATTGGTACGGAAACATGGGGGTCGATTGTATCACCCTCATCAACCTGTGGTGCAACCGGGTTAAGGCCAACCTTCGGAAGTATCAGCAGAAGCGGGGCGATGACACTAAGCTGGAGCCTTGATAAAGTGGGCCCTATTTGCCGAAGCGCGGAAGATGCGGCGGTTGTATTTAATTATATCCACGGAACCGATGGATATGATATGAGTGCCGTGAATAAACCCTTTAATTACAAATCGAATACAGATATTAAAAAACTGAAAATAGCCTACGCAAAAAATTATTTTGACAAGATAACAGATACCAGCCGCAGCGAATGGAAAGTATTGGACACATATAAGAAAATGGGCGTTGAACTGATCCCGGTTAATTTTCCGGATAGCGGCGTTTATAATTTCAACATCATGGATATTGTAATCAGCGCGGAATGTGCGGCGGCTTTTGACGAATTTACGCGGAACAATATTGATGACGAGATGACACAACAGGGAAAATTTGACTGGCCCAATAGTTTTCGTGTTTCCCGGTTAATGTCGGCTGTGGAATATATTAATGCCAACAGGCACCGTTACCTGCTGATGCAGAAAGTAAATGAGGTAATGAATACAATCGATGTAATGATTTGTCCCACCCGGGGAAGCGGTAACCAGGGTGCTATCACTAATTTAACCGGTCATCCGGTAATGTGTATGCCAACTGGTTTTGATAAGCGCAATAATTTACCCACCAGTATTACGCTGATAGGCAAATTATATGATGAAGCTACCCTATTATCGGCGGCCAAAGCATACCAGGATGTAACGGAGTGGGATGATATGCATCCGCCGAAGTTTAAATAATATTTTTTTGGTAAGAAATAAAAGGCTTCGATTATCGAAGCTTTTTATTTTTCCGGTCCTGCATGGTTTGCGGCAGCAGCACATATGGAAAAGATGCCACCACTACCGGAGTTAAAGGGAGTGACACAACGAAGGTGCCATGAAAACGAAAGCCGGCTAACAAACCAACCAGTTATTTCATAAATTGCAAGTACATCTTTCAATCCCCAAAACATGAGAAAAATAATAGTAGGCGGTCTCTTGGTTATGCTTGGAATGTATCAACCGGTATTGGCACAAAAAAGTATAACGGGTTTTACAGACAAGACAGGTACAGACCAAAAGCAGCTGGAACAAAAATTTGACGCCCTGCTGAGTGCACAAAGGATTGGGCAAACAATAAAAGAATTATCAGCTGTGCCACACCATGTGGGTTCGCCTGGCGGGAAAGCGGTAGCGGAAAATATTTTAGCCAAATACAAAAGCTGGGGATGGGATACAAAAATGGAGATCTACCAGGTGCTGTTTCCTACACCCAAGACCCGGGTTTTGGAAATGACTTCGCCCACCATTTACAAAGCATTATTAAAAGAGCCCGCTTTGAAAGAAGACGGAACCTCGGACCAGCCCGCAGATCAATTACCCACTTACAATGCATGGAGTGCAGATGGTGATGTAACGGGCGATGTTGTTTTTGTGAACTATGGTTTGCCCGAAGACTATGAAAAATTAGAAAGTCTCGGCATTAATGTGAAGGGAAAAATTGTGATAGCCAAATACGGACATAGCTGGCGGGGTATAAAGCCGAAAGTCGCGCAGGAGCATGGGGCTATCGGCTGTATTATTTATTCTGACCCGAAAGACGATGGATATGTGCAGGGAGATGTGTATCCGAAGGGGGCCTATAAAAACGAATATGGTGTTCAACGCGGATCTATTATGGATATGGTGATTTATCCCGGCGATCCATTAACGCCAAATATTGGAGCCACCGAAAATGCAAAACGGTTAGACCGTTTAGAGGCCCCGAATTTATTAAAGATACCTGTATTGCCTATTAGCTATCATGATGCCCAACCCTTATTGGAAGCTTTGGATGGCCCTGTGGCACCGGATAGCTGGCGGGGAGGACTGCCGTTTACATACCATGTTGGCCCGGGAAAAACGAAAGTGCACCTAAAAGTAGACTTTGATTGGAAAATACGCCCTGCATATGATGTAATCGCCATGATTAAAGGCTCGCAATTTCCAGATGAGTGGGTGATTCGCGGAAACCACCATGATGCATGGGTAAATGGCGCGAACGACCCGATAAGTGGGCAGGCGGCATTACTGGAAGAAGCACAAGCCATTGGACAACTGGTAAAAACAGGCTGGAAACCTAAACGCACGATCGTTTACTGTGCCTGGGATGCGGAAGAGCCGGGACTGATCGGCTCAACAGAATGGGTGGAAGACCATGCCGCCGAACTGCAACAGAAAGCCGTTGTGTATATTAATTCGGATAGTAACGGAAGGGGTTTTTTAGGTGTGGAAGGATCACATGCATTAGAAACGCTGATAACAGAAATCAGTAAAGATGTAGAAGACCCGCAAACAAAAGTGAGTGTATTTGATAGGGCCAAAGCATCCAATACGATAGCAGCCTCTTCTGCAAAAGATAAAAAAGAAGCGATGGGTAAAACCACGATTACGGTAAATGCTATGGGCTCAGGATCTGATTATTCATCTTTTATTCAGCACCTTGGTATACCATCGCTTGATCTTGGTTTTGGCGGGGAGAACGAAGGTGGCGAGTACCATTCCATTTATGATTCGTATGATGATTACCTGCGTTTTAAAGACCCGACTTTTGAATATGGGGTTGCATTATCAAAAACTGCCGGCCGCGCAGCATTGCGGATGGCCGATGCGGATGCGTTGCCTTTTGATTTCCGCAGCCTTTATAAAGCAGCCAACGGATATGTAAAAGACCTGATGAGTAAAACAGACCAGATGCGCGAAACCACCGCCACTGAAAATGAAATTATTCTAGCCAATACCTATGCGCTGGCAAATGATCCCAAAGAAAAATTAAAAATACCGTCTGTAAAAACGGAAGTGCCGTATATAGATTTTTCACCTTTGCAAAACGCCTTGGCGGAACTGGAAAAGAGCACTAACCGCGCATCGGAAATATGGAGTAGATCTATGGCGAACAATACCGACCATGCGGCCATGAACAAAGCATTGTACCGGGCCGAACAACAATTGCTGGCACCACAGGGCCTGCCGCGCAGGAGCTGGTATAAACATACTTTATATGCGCCGGGATTTTATACCGGTTATGGTGTAAAAACCATTCCGGGTGTTCGTGAGGCAATTGAACAGCGCAACTGGAAAGAAGTAACCGAACAAGTAAATGTGGTATCGATGGCGATTATGAACCTGGCTGTGTATTTACAAAAATTGTAAACCGACTGCCTGCTGAAAAGAAGGCTGGTGATAAAACGTTCTATATGAAAACGATGCTTGCCTTTGTATTAACGCTATTAATGTGTCAGCTTATATTAGCGCAAGACCTGAACGCATATGAAAAGAAATTATTTATTAAAGGAAAGGATACATTGCGCTACCGCATTCTATATCCCGAAAAGTATAAAAAGCGAAAAGCCTATCCATTGGTTATGTTCCTGCACGGATCGGGAGAACGGGGCAGGGACAATGAAGCACAATTGATGCACGGGGGAGATTTGTTTTTAAAAGAAAATATCAGGAAAACCTTTCACGCAATTGTTATTTTTCCGCAATGCCCTTCAGACAGTACCTGGTCGCGGTACAGAAGAGAAAAAAATAGCGAAGAAAGGATTTATCTTTCCAACGAAACGGCAACCGTTCCACAAAACCTGGTGAAACAATTAATGGATAGCTTATCGGGTAATGGGATAATTAATAACCGGCAGATTTATTTAGGCGGACTGTCTTTGGGTGGTATGGGAACCTATGATATGCTGATACGTTACCCGGATTATTTTGCTGCGGCTTTCCCTATTTGCGGGGCTGCCAATATCCCCCTATTTTTAGACAATGCCCGGAACGTTCCGATATGGATATTTCATGGGGCACTGGATAATTCGGTACCACCCAAATCAGACCGCGAATTATATATGGCTTTAATGACCAGGGGCATAAAAACAGTAACCTATACAGAATATCCCAAGGCGGCTCACAATAGCTGGGATTCTGCTTTTGCAGAACCGAAATTATTGCCCTGGTTATTTTCAAATAAGAAAAAATCGACACAGAAAGACTAAAAACAACTAATAGTGCCAATGGGTTTGTCTGCTATTCTTCGCTAATTTGTTCTTAAATAATTCAGATTGAAAAAGAACTTTCTTTTTGCAACGCTTATAGTAATATTATTTGGTTGCGCATCGGTACGCAAAACAACGGGAGATGAAAAAATAGCTATTAGTCAAATAAAAATGATTGGTGAATACGATGTGCCGCATAACTTCCTGTTTAATAATACAACCGTAGGCGGGTTGTCGGGGATTGATTATGACAGCACCAAAGGGCTGTATTACCTGATCTCCGATGACCGGTCTGCTATTAACGCCGCACGTTATTATACAGCAAAGATTTTTTTAAATGAGAAGAAGATAGACAGCGTGGTGTTTGTAAATGTAACCACACTGCTTAAAGAAAATGGAAAACCCTATCCCAATTCAAAACAGGATCCCGTTCACACACCCGATCCCGAAGCATTACGTTACAATCCTGTTACCAATCAAATGATCTGGACAAGCGAAGGGGAAAGAATTGTCAAAGGAAAGGATATTGTATTAGAAAACCCGGCAATCACCAGGATAACACCGGACGGAAAATACATTGATACATTCCCATTACCTACAAACCTGTTGATGCACGCTACCGAAAATGGCCCGAGACAAAACGGGGTATTGGAAGGAATGAGTTTTGCTGATCATTTTAAAACCCTGTATGTAAATGTAGAAGAACCCATATATGAAGATGGTCCGCGTGCAGATGTAATAGAAAATAATGCATGGATACGGATATTTAAATTTGATGTGGCGTCTAAAAAGAACATCGCGCAATATGCGTACAAATTAGACCCCGTGGCTTATCCAGCCACTCCGGCAGATGCTTTTAAAATAAATGGTATTCCGGATATTTTATCAATAGGCAATAATCAATTATTGGTTTTGGAAAGATCTTTTTCAACGGGAAGGTTGCCCTGTACCATTAAAATATTTTTGACCGACCTTACCGGTGCAACAGATATAAAAAATATTACCTCATTAAAAGAAACACCGGCGGCCAGGACCGCAACCAAAAAACTATTGTTAAATATGGATGCATTGGGTATCTATGTAGATAATGTAGAAGGTATAACTTTTGGTCCAACATTACCTAATGGCCACCGGACCCTGTTATTGGTTGCAGATAATAATTTTGCTGTTTTCGAAAAGACACAATTCTTTTTGTTTGAAATAATACCATGAGAAAACCTCGCTCAGCCACGAGTAAATAAATATGAAATACATTAATGAATTAATCATAGCTGGGGCCCTCTTCCTGTCATGCCACTCTAAAAACACCACGACTACCCATATTGAAATACAAACCAGCCAGGGCGATATAGAAATAGAACTTTACGCACAGCAGGCACCCAAAACAGTTGCCGCATTTTTATCTTATATAGATTCGGGGTATTATAACAACAGTAACTTTTACCGGGTACTGAACGACGAGAACCAACCCTCCAATGCACCCAAAACGGAATTGATACAAGGCGGCATTTGGAAAAAAAAAATAAAATAGCCAGAGGCCTCCCTGGCATACCGCATGTAACTACGCAGCAAACATAAATCCTACATACCGATGGCGTACTATCTCTGGCACGGACAACACCGGGGACCGCATCCACAGAATTTTTTATCTGCCTTGGCAATCAGCCAGGACTGGATTACGGCGGAGAAAATATTATTGATAAGCAGGGCTATGCCACATTTGGCAAAGTGATAAAAGGAATGGACGTTGTAAGAAAAATCTACCGCCAAAATGAAAGCGACCAATATTTTGACCCACCCATAGCCATTTTTAACATTGTGCGTAGATAACCTGAGTGATATTTTGCACTCACCACTACCTGCCCACTATCATAGCTTAACCACTTAACATTTCCCTCACAAATATTTAAGATGCCATTATGACTAGCTGGCATATGGATTGAACTATCTATTACGTAAATAAAATTGTAAACACTTAAAACAGAAAACATGAAAAAGATGCAATGGTTATTAGGTGTTGTTATGAGTGTATTCATCCTGTGGGGCTGCGGAAGCGTAGCCTATGTGCAAAAAGACAATAATTTTGATATTAGTAAAGTAAGGTCTTATGCATGGGTTGACGGAACACAAAAAGATAAAAACAACACAGCCACCAAGACCAAAATAAATGACCTCACAGACAGGAAGATCCGGCAGAGTATAGATAAAAACCTGCAGGCAAGCGGATGGAAAGAAGTGACCGATAACCCCGATGTGTTGTTGGTATATGATGTAGATGTTCAGAAAGAAAACAGGAATGTTAGTAATCCTGTTTATTCCCAACCGACAACAAGATGGTTTTACAATCCATATAGTCGCAGATACGTTTCGGTTTATTATCCATCACAATTTGTGGGATATGATAACACAACAGAAACTGTAAAAGAAGGAACCCTTACACTAACCATGCTAAATGCAGATACAGATAAAACCATCTGGCAGGGCTGGACAACCTCTGATGTGAACGGAAAGAATTTGAGTGATCGGGAAATAGATAATAACGTTAAAGCGATTATTAAGAAACTGGACAAATAAATAATGCTTCGTTATTTCATTGTGTGGGCCACCTGTTTGATATGCGGGTGGCCTTTTTGTTGTACCAAGAACGCATTCCAATAAAAGCCCTCCGCCAACCTCTGTCACTCTATGTTAAAAAACATTACTTAAGCCCTTGTGGTGTTTTTTAACATAGAGGGACAGAGGTCCGTAATCTTTCGTTAGCAAATAATAAAGACAAAAAACGAAGCAATAATTTTGGTCACAAGTGATAGGTATTTTGTCATATGTTTTATGAATTTTCAAATTGTTTCGGGGCTTTCCGCATTACAGCTAACGG
>JAYSXR010000222.1:0-3637 GCA_043717145.1 Chitinophagaceae bacterium
ATCTTCCCTGTTTACTTTTTTGTTTCTACACCAAAAGGTGTATATCATAATTACACTTATTGGTGTATTGTGTTGGGCATCTTTATGGGCAACCTTTGTGATGTAAATAATCGAATTATCCGGTTAAACCAATAAGGGCCTTACCATATTTAATCACCATTGCCATGGAATTTAAAAATGAAGAACTGGTAGAAAGGGAGATTGAAATTGCCTGCTATTTGTTTCAGGATTTCTCTTTAAACAAGGTAGCTGAAAAGACGGGGTTGAGCAATAAGATACTTACAGCCCATCTCCGCAATATGATGAAAAAGTTACAGGCAGAAAGCCTGGATGAATTAATACAATTTTTGCGGGCGAAAGAGTTGTAACAACAAGTTGAAACTATAAACAAACAGATTATCCATTAAAATAAATGTATGAAACAACACAGCAGGTCACTTGAAATGATGAGTGTTTTAGTGATCGTTATAACTGGTTTACTTTTCTTTTTATTGATCAGTTTGGCAACAAATTTTTATAGGCATATGGGAGATATCAATTATTTTAAGATTAATCCTGGTGCAGTGATGAGGACGTTTTGCTTCTTCAGATAAAGATCTTTTTATAGTCGCCATTTTCAAATCGTACATCAACCAAAACAATAATTACATGAATACAGTTTCAACGATTCCGGTGGGTTCAATAACACGCAGTGACAACGCAACAACAAAGTCCTATTCGCGTAAAGGGCGCTATTTCTTTGTTGCTATGGCCATTCTTTTTATCATCATTTCTGTTCTTGGTTTTGGTGGAGACTACATCATGATCTCCGCCAGTCACCTGGATGTTCATTGGATGGCACTTGCGCATGGCGCAATTATGTCGGGCTGGCTGCTGGTTTTTTTTATTCAAAGTTTGCTCGCTGCAAAAGGCAACTTAAAATATCATCGGCAGCTTGGTCTGTTCGCTGTCGGGTTGGGCGTGCTCGTTTGGCTTGGCATGGGCATCGCCACTGTCCGGCCACTTATAGCCTATCCTCCTCCGCCGGAAGGGAGTGACTGGGATGGTCTGTTGATTCAATTGTATGGCATGAACTTGTTTGGTTTATTCTTTACCTGGGGTCTTCTGGTGCGTAAAAAAGCAGCGGTTCATAAGCGACTGCTTTTTTTTGCCACGATGGTTTTGATGCAGGCAGGTATTGATCGCATTCGCTTTTTGCCAGGATTGGGATCGGCCATATTTGTCCGCTTTATTTACATGGATGCATTGATTATTCCACTGTTGATCTACGACCTTGTTACATCCCGTAAAATTCATAAAATAACTATAATTGGCGTATTGATTTTTATCATTGTTCAATTAACGGTGACGATGTCATGGGAATCGCTGGCATGGCGCCGGTTCTGGTTTAACCGGTTTGCGCCGTTTGTTGAGAAAGTGATAGAAGTAAAACTTAGTGATGCACAGATGGAACCATTGTTGGGGGCTTATGGCAACAAGGATTGGAAGATGACCGTGAGCCGGGATAATGGCAAGATATACCTTACACTACCGGATGTGCCAAGGTTTGAAATGGCGCCCATTGCTGAGAACGAATGGTTTTTGAGAACGATGACCTGGAAGGTATCTTTTATAAGAGGGGCTGATGGTAGTGTAATTAAGATTATCAACAAACAACCTAGCGTAACCTGGGAGCAGCCACGAATTAAATAGTTGCCACTTTTTAAAACGATTTAACTCAATCAAACAATGGAACTAACTAAACCAAAGTTAAATTTCCACTTGTCAGGGTATTATTTTATAGCACTAATGGTATTGGTAATAGCAGGATTCTAGCCTTCTTATTTTGTAAAGTTTTTTAATGGCACAGCCAACTTTATATTTTATTTTCATTTTCATGCAGCCATGCTGATGCTTTGGATTTTTATGCTGATTGTTGAACTCGTACTGATGAGGAAAAAGCACTTGCGGCTGCACCGGCTCATTGGTAAATCATCCTATTTGTTATATCCGTTGATGTGTATTTCCACCATTTTAATCATTCACCAAAGCCACAGAGTTGGAGACGAAATTTGGGTAACATATTGCTGGGGCAGTCTAAGAACTTATTCATTTTTGTAACCGGCTGTGTTATTGCAATAAGATATCGTCATAATATGGATGTCCATGTTCGGAGAATGATCGTAACCGGTATTGCATTGATTGAACCTGCACTTACAAGGTTAATGCTGAACATACTTTCGGCGCTTAAGCTATTTGTTGACTCTCCCGATTTTTTCTGATACGGAAGCATACCAACCATCGCAATTATCTTCTCATTTTTAATTGCTATGATGATAAAGGAACGACATCAGGAAAGGGGAAGATGGGTATTTCCATTAGTGCTTGGGTTATATTTTATTCTTTATATGCTGATGATAACAAACCCGTCAATGCGCCTGTGGTTATCATTTGCGTGGTGGTTTATCTCTTTGCCGCTGACATAGTTTGGTAATTTAAAAGAACCATAAAGGATAAAATTCGAGCACATCATTCCATACATTTCAATAAAATTGAAAAAAAAATTACTCGATTATTATGAATAAAATAGGAAACAAATCAATTAGCACTTTGCAGGGTAGTCATAAAACATTCAGACGGGAAATTTCAAAGGCGCTTGCAGCAATCCTCTTGATTATTTTCACATCATTCATAGCTAAATCAAAGAACTTTATATTGGATGCACTTAAAATACCTAAACATAATTAATTAACTTATCTGTAGATTCCTGTTAAATAAAAAAGTTGCTTTTGTTAAAGCAACTTTTTTATTTAATTTCTTTTTTATAATCTTTAGTCTTCCACAGTCATCCAGTAATCCCTCGGATAAATCCTATACAGTTTTGTATCAGCGCCATCTTTAGATTGTAAATATGTTTCATAAGCAGCCATCTGTTTTTCGGCACCTATTACATAATTGCTTACGTCTTGCACATCCTTCATTTTAGCGCCGTAGCCCGGTAATATTTTTTCGTATACGGCATCTTTTCGTTTGTACACTTCGTTCATCAGGCCGGGCATTTTACGCAGGCGCAATAAGGCTTTTCGAAAATTGCTGATCACCGTTGGGGTAAGCCCATCCGTAATATCGGCAGCCATTGCTTCGCCCCTTGCTTCGTAATCAGCCGAGGAGCGGTTGGCACTTACCGCCAGTGAAAAAATGTATTCACTCATGGCGGGGTCGTTCGGTGTTTTCTTAATTTCATCAATCACAAAACTGAGCGTTTGCGGTAACAACGGCGTACGTTCGGCATAATACCTAAAGCTACCTCCGGCAGGAGAGCAGCCCACTCCGGTACTGTACGACAAGCCTGCACCGGTTGTTTTTGTATACACACTTTGTTTACCGCCACCGGCGAATAATTGCGCTGCCAAAAACTGCAGTAACTTTTCACGGCTGGTATCGGCATAGGTCAACAACTTAACAGCATTGATAAATACACCCGTAGATGAATTGGAATTAATAAGCCCGACGTAGACAGGATTTTCGGTAGTGGAAAGTCTTTGTTTCAATCGTTCATCAATCATTTTTTTATTGGCGTAGTTTACCCGTTTAACGTTCTCTTTGGAAAGTCCGTTAAGCAGGCTGCCTATATTTTTTTGCAGTGCCACCTGCGAGG
>JAYSXR010000223.1:0-3637 GCA_043717145.1 Chitinophagaceae bacterium
TATTTGCCGCCAATTTTACATTGAAGAAAATCTTATATAAAAATAAACCACTCAGTAGCCTTATACAAGGTGAGTCGATTCTGCTAATATATAAGGGTGTAATAAATATAAAGAACTGCCAGAAAGCAGAAATTACTTTAGACGAATTAGCCGCTGCGGTTAGAGAACATGGTTCTAAAGACCCTACCCAGGTTGACCTGGCCATGTTAGAGGTAGATGGCAATATCAGTGTGATCAGTAACGATTTTAACAAAAAAACAATCGTCACCCATCCAAAAAGGCATAAACTAAAAGGTAGGTTGATTCAGAATTAGTGGGATAGTGAATGGTGAGTAGTGAGCTATCTTTCGGGTGTATAGTATTACTAATAACTATCTTCTCACAATTAACCACTCAAATAAGATCAATTTGCCAGTATTTCATACTTGCTCTTTGGGCGTATAGCGTCGAGCCACTTGAAACTGCGTAATTTCAGGTCATCATGGTTTACCTGCCGCATGGGAAAGCTGGTTCCATCCAGGTTACTGCGGAAGGTAACTCTTGTTGGTTTGCTGTCATCAAATAATACTTCAATAATATCTGCATTGGATTTATTAACGCCAATAAATTTTTTCTGTTCATCCTGCCCGTAATAAACATTCTCCGCATTTCCCCTCGCTTTTAAAAAGCTGATCTTGCCGTCATTAAATAAAGCGTTAATGGTCCTGCCCTTTACCTGGTTAAAATAACCGGTACTGTCAACCTTACTGATGGCCATGGCATTTTCAAAAACATATAAACGTTCAGGTTTTTTGTTTTTGATATAGAGATAAATGGTATCGCCCGTAATCTGGTTTTCCTTCGCCCATAATACGGGACTTTTGAATAAACGGAATACTGAATCTTGTAATGAGTAAAATAGGCTGTCACCTGTAGCCTGTAATGAATCAGAAAATATCTTTACATGATAATAAGCCTCAAAGAACTTGTTGCTACTGCTATCAGGTTTGTTTTTTTGAATAAGCGAATCTGTTTTTGTACTGTCACGAATATTGGGTACGAAACGGGTTTTCATAAGGTCGGATAACCTGGCTGTATACAAAGTGTCTGCCGATACAAAAATAGAATCCCGTCCCTGCTTGATAAGGAGGATGGGTTTTTGGGTAGCCAGTAGTATGTCTTTTTTCCTGTCGGTTTTAATATTGTTCGCAATCATATCAAAACCCTGAGCCGTATCTTTTCCCCGGTATACCGCATTACCCCTGAACTCACTCAGCTTGGTAGAATCATCTATTGCCATATCATCAGCAGTAAATGTGTAGGTGCTGTCGTCAATCACCGATCGTTTATAGAGGATACCGCGTTTATTTTTAAGATCATAATATCCTTCCCTTGTTTTGATAACCAATCTCCCTGTATCAGAGATGGTAGTTGGAGAGGTGAATGTTGCAATTTCGGTAGAAGAATTGTATTGCAAAGTATCAGTTACAATTTTATAAGCAGGATCAATCAACACCACTTTTCGTTTAAAGAAAATGTCTTTGGTATCTCCATAGTAATACCCTTCTTTACTGGTTAATATGGTTTTTTTATTTTTTACTTTGCCCCCATTCAGGTAGGTACCTATCTTTAACGTTACGTCATATTCCAGTTCTTCCGTGGTTAATTCGCCATTACCATCAGTCAACCTAACTTTTTTCTTTAAAAATGCTTTCTTTTCCCGGCCGAGGTATTTCAAATATTGGGCGTACGTATGTACACTGTCGGCATCATTAATATGAATGTTGCCGAAAGCTTCTAATGTATTATCTGCCTGGTTGATGATCATACTGTCGGCCGAAAAAATAGTTTTTTCTTGCTTCACCCTTGGTTGCGATTCCCCTTCACCTGCCAATGAAGTATAATCATGCAGGGAATCTACTTTCAGGAAATTTAAACGCCCTGCCCGCAGAATGTCTAATTTTTTCCCTTCGGGTTTAGCGGTATCTGCCGCAGGCCTTTGTGCAATAGCCGACTGGGCAATGGTCAGGATAATAAAGAAGAATATAATTTTTTTTGCCAGCATCAGGGTTGCTTCTGGGTAGAGTCATTAAGCGGTGCCAGTAATGGGCCACTCCTGTCTTTTTTGCCAAAGACTGAAATATTCACGTAGCGTTTCGGATGTACCCGAAGATCATCCATTAATATGTTGGCGCTGCGAACAGTATTGGTCAGGTTATTGTACAAGGTTTTATCATTCATTAATTTTCCCAATGTACCATCCTGTGAACCTACTTTTTCAATAATGCTGTTAAGGTTAGCAATGGTTGTTTTCAGTTTATCAACTGTTCCTGTTAAATCAGCCCTGGCAATATTGTCTGTTGTTTTTTCTACATTGCTCAGCATCCTGGTTACTTTCTCATTATTATCAGAAAGGTTCTTTGTAAAACTGGCTACATGATTCATAGATTGGGTGATGGCTCCGCTCTGCGCATTCATCATCGACTGTATAGAAGCTGATGACACCACTAGACTGGCCGTGGTTTTATTCATATTGGCTATCACCTGCTGAAGGTTGTTCTTGGTATTGGGGTCGAAAATCGTATTGATGTTTTTCAGTACACTATCCAATGTGTGCACTGTTTCTTTAATCTGGTCGCCCACTGGCCCCAGCTTATTCATTACATCGCCAAGTAAACCGGCAGAAGATGCTGTTAAAAGGGTATCACCTGTTTTCAGGTATTGCCGGGCATCACCTAAAGCAATCATAATACTTGGCGCACCCAGGGGGTTGTCTTTTATCCTGGCAACTGAATTAACAGCTATATTGTAATTATCTTTTAATTTAATGGCAACTACAATAGAAGAAAGGTTCTTATCCGAATTCTCAATATCAAATACCGAGCCTACCTGAAAACCATTGATAAATACAGGATTTGATACCATGATACCCTTCGTATCGGCATAACGGGCATAAACGATATTGCCGGTTTTGAATAAGGTTTTGCCTTTCAGAAAGTTAAATCCAAGGATTAATAGCGTAATGGCGATGGCGGTTAATGCTCCCACCTTCGTTTCGTTGGATATCTTCATATGTCACAAAAATAAGGTTTCTTCCCGTGAAAGGCATGACTCTTAGCTGTTAAAATGGGGTGTTATTATTTGCCAGCCGACCCGGATAACTGTTTTTCAAGGGAATATTTGTACCGTTTAAGTGATCTTACCAGCACTTCACAGATTTCTTTCTGCCCGTCTTCACTGTTTAAATAAGCTTCTTCTTCGGGGTTGGAAATAAAACCCGTTTCCACCAATACGGCGGGCATTGCCACGGCCTGCAATACCCAAATGCCTTTCTGCCGCTGCTTGGCTTCACGACTTATTCGGCCTACTTTCTGAAATTCCTCTTCAATGGTTAACGCAAGGTTGGCACTCCTGTTAAAATAACTTTGGGTTTTCATATTGATGATCATCATCTTAGCAGGGTCTGTAGGATTAAAGTCTTTAAGCTCCTTGGCAGATACACTGTCAAGGTACAAATCCTCATTTTCACTTAATGCGGCTTTGGCAGCATTGCTTTTATCAACCCCATAAATAAAAGTTTCTGTTCCTTTGGCTGTATTAGGGGTCGTCCAGGTTCTATATTCTTTCACTTTAACGATGTAAGCTTTTCTTTTTTTAC
>JAYSXR010000224.1:0-3628 GCA_043717145.1 Chitinophagaceae bacterium
AAAATGACTATGCCCGATAATGGTAGTATGAATATGGATGAAATGCAATTGCCCGGAAAAGACATTTCTAAAAAGATGACTAACATGGGTGAGATGAAAATTAATGATATGGAAATGCCAATGGCGAAGCCCGATAAAATAAAAACCATTGCCAATAATATACCACCACGTACTGTGCGTTACGATCTATACATTGCAGATACCCTCGTGAATTTTTCAGGAAAAACCAAACGCGCCATTGCTGTAAACGGAAGTATCCCCATGCCTACACTTACGTTTACCGAAGGAGATACAGCAGAGATATATGTGCACAATGAATTGAACGAAGAAACATCGCTGCATTGGCATGGCCTTTTTCTGCCGAACCGATTTGATGGTGTACCTAATCTTACGCAAATGCCTATTAAGCCTCACACAACCCATCTCTATAAATTCCCCATCATCCAGCATGGTACACATTGGTACCATAGCCATACAGGGTTACAGGAGCAGATTGGTATGTATGGTGCATTTATCATGAACAAAAGAAAGGAATGGGATATACCAACCCTGCCGGTTATATTAAGTGAATGGGCGGATATGAAGCCAGAAGAAATTCATAGAAGCCTTCATAATGCCACTGATTGGTTTGCAATTAAAAAAGGAACTACACAAAGTTATGCGGAGGCAATAAAAACAGGTCATTTTAAAACCAAGGTCACCAATGAATGGAAACGCATGAATGCAATGGATGTGAGTGATGTGTATTATGATAAATTTCTTATTAACGGAAAAAACCAAAATGAACAACCACAGTTTAAGGCAGGGGATAAGGTGAGGTTACGGATAGCCAATGGCGGGGCATCATCCTATTTCTGGCTTACTTATGCGGGTGGTAAAATTACTGTGGTGGCTACAGATGGTAATGATGTAAAACCTGTGGAAGTAGACAGGTTAATCATTGCGGTATCAGAAACATATGATGTGGTAGTAACTATTCCGGCAAATAAAAGCTATGAATTCCTGGTAACACCGGAAGACCGTACCAAATCTGCTTCTCTTTGGCTGGGCTATGGAGAAAAAGTATCTGCCGTTAAATTACCAAAGCTGAAGTATTTCGCAGGTATGAAGATGATGAATGAGATGATGGACATGAAAGGTAACATGGTTGAAATGGAAGGTATGGAAATGCGTAACCAGGTGATGGATATGAATACAGTAATGTATCCCGAAATAACAGGGCCCGAAAACCCCGGCGATACCGTGAAAGCAGACCAGATGCAGGGAATGAAAATGGATAGCAAGACGAAAGTGAATGCAAAAGACATGCAGATGAGCCAGGGTAGCCATAGCATGGCAGGTATGGACATGGACAACAACAATTCAGATCTGGTAACACTGAATTACGGGATGTTACGTTCGCTCGAAAAAACAACCTTACCCGCTGGCCCACTGAAAGAATTGAAATTTGATTTAACAGGAAACATGAACAGGTATGTATGGACACTAGACAATAAAACCGTATCGGAATCAGACAAAATTTTAATTAAAAAAGGAGAAAATGTACGCATCATCATTTTCAATAACAGCATGATGCGGCATCCAATGCACCTTCACGGGCATGATTTCAGGGTTTTGAACGGCCAGGGAGAAAATGCGCCGATGAAAAACATTATAGACATTATGCCAATGGAAAGAGATACACTTGAATTTGCAGCTACAGAAAGCGGTGATTGGTTTTTTCATTGCCATATTCTTTACCATATGATGAGTGGTATGGGCAGGGTTTTCAGTTACGAGAATTCGCCGCCTAACCCCGAAATCCCTAACCCGAAATATGCACAACGAAAATTATTCAGTGATGACCGCCGGTTTCATTTTATGGCAAAGGTTGGCCTGGAAAGTAATGGATCCGATGGGGAGGCCATGCTTGCACAAACTCGTTGGAAAGTAAGTACTCTTTGGCATTTAGGAATGAGTAAAATGGAAGGGTATGAAAGTGAAACCATGATAGGAAGGTACCTGGGCAGGAATCAATGGCTGTATCCGTATATCGGGTTTGATTATCATTCCAAAGACTTTAACCCTAATGAAAAAAATATATTCGGTAGTGACGAAAAAAATATGTTTGGCCAGGTAAGCAATAAAAACAACCGTAAAACAGTAGTGGCGGGTATTGCCTATACCTTGCCTATGTTGTTTATTGCCGATGCAAGGGTTGATGGGGATGGTAAAATCCGTTTTCAGGTAAGCCGGGAAGGTATACCTGTTACCAGCCGTTTACGCTTTGGTATCATGGTGAATACCGATAAAGAGTACATGACTGGGTTGAGGTATATCGTTACTAAGTATTTTTCATTGTCGGGTCATTATGACAGCGACATGGGCTTAGGTGCCGGCATTACCATTACTTACTGATAAAATCCCTTGAACAGGGTATCTTTATTCTTATAAAATAATTAAATGTATATGAAATTATTTCTGCAAATTATTTTTCCAGTAACTGTTTTTATTCTCCTCTCCTGGAAAACCCCGGAAGAAAAAATGCTAGCATCCGGAACGCAGCCACAGTTAAGTATTGACAATACAGGTATTATCCGACTTGTTTTTGGAAGGAGCGACAGTATTTTTTGCGCAACATCTGCGGATCAGGGAAATTCTTTTTCAAACCCTGTCTTCGTTGGTCATATTACCGGTATGCATTTAGGTATGGCAAGAGGGCCGCAAATAGCCAGTTCCCTTAATTCCACTATTATCACAGCTATGGATAAATCCGGGGATATTCATGCGTTTCAATTAAACCATAGTAATAAAAAATGGACTGATAAAGGGTTTATTAATGATGTAAAATCATCTGCGCCGGAAGGATTGATGAGCATTGCAGCGGATAACCGTGATAATTTTTATGCAGTATGGCTAGATACCCGGAAGGATAAAATGAATAATATTTATTTCTCAACTTTCCCTGCTCAAGGGGGTGTATGGACAAAAAACGCTTTGGTGTATGCTTCCCCCGACAGCCATGTATGTGAATGTTGTAAACCCAGTATTGCCGTCAAGAATGGTCATGTTGCAATCATGTTCAGGAACTGGCTGGGAGGGTCAAGAGACCTTTATGTAATCAATTCTGTTGATAAGGGGAGATCATTCGGATCTGCACAGAAACTGGGAGCAGGAACCTGGAAATTGAATGGTTGCCCAATGGATGGCGGAGGACTGGTTTTTGATAATAAGAATAGTATACATACAAGCTGGCAGCGACAGGGTACCATTTATACTTGTGTGCCCGGTGAAAATGAAAGCATAGTTGCCCCCGGAAGAAGTTGCAATATTAGTTCTGATACAAAAAATGATCTATTACTTGTTTCCTATCAGGAGGGAGAAAATACAAAGCTCGTTGATATTAAAAAGAATACAACACTTTTGACAGTAAAAGGTAGTTATATGAAATCTGTAACATTGAGTAATGGCAAAACTCTTTGTGTTTGGGAACTAAATAAATCCATTATTACCAGGTCAATATAAAGATGTAAGAAGAAATAAAAACTGCCACTAATTGAAAGATTGATTTAGAGAAAATCTTTCAATTAATAGCAGTTCCCGTTACGCTCTATGGTGATAATTTTTCTCGCCGTTGTTGGTCTCCTCA
>JAYSXR010000225.1:0-3610 GCA_043717145.1 Chitinophagaceae bacterium
TTTGCGGTCATTACAGCGTCTACAATATTTGAATAGGCCCCGCAACGGCATATATTCCCGCTCATATATTCCCGAACCTGATCGGGAGAATTGGCATGACCCTCTCGAACACAGGCTACGGCCGACATGATCTGCCCCGGTGTACAATAGCCACATTGAAATCCATCAAATTCAATAAATGCCTCCTGCATGGGATGCAGTTTATCGCCATCTGCAAGGCCTTCAATGGTGGTTACTTCTTTTCCTTCGGTTGTAACTGCCAGTGTTAAACAGGAATTAATCCTTCTGCCATTCACATGTACTGTGCAGGCACCGCACTGACCGTGATCGCACCCTTTTTTTGTTCCGGTTAAATGCAGTTGCTCGCGCAAAAGGTCGAGTAAAGTAACGCGCGGTTCTACAGATAATTTCTGTTGTATGCCATTGATACTTACGTTGAGTGGTATTTTTTCAAATGCTTCAGCTATTCGCTCATCAAACCTTTTTTCTGCTGCGTGAACTACAGTTTTGGGTGTTAGTGAAATAGCTGCAAGTACAGAGGATTGTTTGAGGAAGGATCGCCGGGAATTACCTATTACTTTTCCGGGAAGCCCATTATTTTGGTTTTCGGCCATGATTGTTATGATTAGGCATCAATTTAAGAAAAAAAAGGTAGTAAATGAGGACTTGTTTGGGCTAATATATCTTTTAATCTCTTCAAAAACCGTTCGCCTCTGCGGTTAAGAACTTTCGATACACCGTAAAGCCAGAATGATTATTTTTTGAGAAGCCCCAGATCGGGCTGTGCATATTTATATACTTTAAAATAGAGGGTCGTCTTGGTTTGGTCTACCCCTTCAAATTTGGAGATGCGGTTCACAAAGTCTACCAGGTGGTCATTATCCCTGCACATCACATCTACTTCCAGGTCGTAATCACCTGAGGTCACGGCTAGAAAACTTACTTCGGGGAGTTTGACAATTTTTTGGGCTACTTTTTCTTTCAGCGTGGCAGGGCGAACAAATACAGCAATATGAGCATAACAATGAAATCCTACTTTATCAGGATTTACACGGCCAATGATATTAATAGTACCGTCTTTAATCAGTTTATTCATGCGGGTACGAATGGTACCTACCGATACTTTTAGTTGACCGGCCATGACGGTGAACGACATTCTCCCATCCTGTTGCAAACAGGATACGATAGCAAAATCCAGATCATCTAAGAGGTTTCCATTCTTATGCATATCATTAAGCTTATCGCAAAGTATCGTGAAAATAAAAATACTATAAATATTTTGTTATTTACTAAAATATTTTTAATTTAAGCCTTTATTTCTAAAAAATATGTAGTAACAAATCTGTAATAAGTAAGAAATTATTTACTCACTATTGATTACTTACCACTCACAATAAAATTAACCTATGAAATACCCAGCGATTCAGAATTTTATTAACGGGCAGTTTGTTTATAGTGCAGGTAACCGCATATTAGAAGTAATCTCTCCTTTAGATGGAAAATTATTAGCTACTGTTCCAATGTCAACCTGCGAAGATTTGGATAATGCAGTGAAAGCGGCGCAGGCTGCTTTTCCGGGATGGAGCAAGACACCTATTAAAGAAAGGGTTCAGGTATTCTTCCGGTACAAATATTTATTGGAGAAACATTTGAAAGAATTGGCAGAATTATGTTCTGAGGAAAACGGCAAAACGTATGGAGAATCGGTTGCCGAAATAGAAAAAAGTATTGAGTTGACTGAATTCGCAACTTCCTTACCCCAATTGGTTACTGGCGAAGTATTGGAAGTGAGCCGCGGTGTGGAATGCAGAACAGAACATGTGGCGTTGGGTGTTGTGGCTTCTATCGTTCCATTCAACTTTCCTTCCATGGTTCCCAACTGGACTTTGCCTAATGCGATTGCATTGGGTAATTGTATGATCATGAAGCCTTCTGAGAAAGTACCGTTGAGCTGCGCAAAACTGGCCGAACTATTAAAAGAAGCCGGCTTGCCTGATGGCGTATTTAATATTGTACATGGTGATGTTGAAATAGTAGAAGCCATTTGTGATCATCCTTCTATCGAAGCCGTATCTTTTGTAGGTTCCACCAAAGTAGCGAAGATCGTTTACCAACGCGCCACCAGTCATTATAAAAGATGCCTTGCATTGGGTGGCGCAAAAAATCACCTGATGGTATTGCCGGATGCCAAGCCCGAGATGACAGCGCAAAACGTGGCTGCATCCATGAGTGGTTGTGCAGGGCAGCGTTGTATGGCGGCGAGTGCGATGATTGGTGTGGGTAATGTTGATCATATCATTGCCAAAATATGTGATGAGGCCCGGAAAATTGTTCCGGGAAAAAACCTGGGTGCAGTCATTAACAAACAATCTCAGGAACGTATTGAACGTTTTATTACCGAAGCAGAACAACAAGGCGCAAAAATATTGGTAGATGGCCGCAATACAAAAGTGGCTGGAAAAGAAAACGGCACCTATGTTGGTCCAACGGTGATTGATTTTGTAACACCGGATATGGCTGTTGCGAAAGAAGAGATCTTTGGCCCGGTAATCAGCATCATGCGCACCGATACGGTTGATGAGGCATTGGCTATTGAAAATGCCAACCCTTATGGCAATGCGGCCAGCGTATTTACACAGAATGGCGGTATAGCCCGATACATTATTGAGCGTGCCAGTGCAGGTATGATCGGTGTGAATGTAGGCGTACCCGTTCCACGCGAACCTTTTTCTTTTGGGGGATGGAATGAAAGTAAATTTGGTGTGGGTGATATCACCGGCAAAAGTTCTATTGAATTCTGGACAAAACTGAAAAAAAGCACCACTAAATGGAACCCTGAAGCAGGTGTGAACTGGATGAGTTAAGTATTATGTTGAATTTTAAATATTGAATGATGTATTCTATTTAAAATTCAACATTCAAAATAAAATAACTATGGAAACAAAATCAATATCAGAAGCGCAGGAGATCATCCAGGATAATATGGATTATACCTTATTCTCCTGGAGTAAGCAAAAAGGCATCGCCCCTATTGCCGTAAAATATGGCGAAGGTGTTTATTTGTATGATTATGATGATAAACGCTATCTGGATTTTTCATCGGGATTGATGAACGTGAATATTGGCCACGGTAACCAGCGCATTACCGATGCAGTGGTAAAGCAAATGCAGGAGATAAGTTATGTTACCCCGAGTTGTGTAACCAAAGTGCGTGGCGATCTGGGAAAGAAACTGGCAGAGATATCTCCCGGCAACCTTACCAAAACTTTATTTACTGTTTGCGGAGCTACAGCGATTGAGAATGCCATTAAGCTGGCAAGGTTATATACAGGCAGACATAAAATAATAACCAAATACCGCGCTTTTCATGGTTCTTCTTACGGTGCCATGAGTGCGGGGGGCGACCCACGTAAATTACCTGCAGATGCGCAACAGGCTCCCAATTTTGTGCATGTAGAAGATCCGTTTTGTTATCGCTGCCCGTTTGGCCAGGAGTTTGGCAAATGCCAATACGAATGTGTGAGCCATATTCAACGTGTAATAGAGTTTGAAGGCCCCGAAAATGTGGCTGCGATTTTAATGGAAGGTGAAAGCGGTTCAAGTGGCTGTA
>JAYSXR010000226.1:0-3596 GCA_043717145.1 Chitinophagaceae bacterium
CAGTATCGGTTTCCGGGCACAGGCTATTTTTTTTGATAAAGATGGCCGCAGGTGGGTTGGTATGCAAAACGGTGGTATAGCTATACAGGAATCAAAAGATGCACCCTGGCAGTTATTGAACGAAACAAATTTACCCACCCTTTTTCCGGCAGGTACGGTTATTAATAACAATGCAATTACGGAAGACGATATTGGTAATGTTTATATTGGCACCAGTAATGGAATGGTTGTGTTTGATGGCGGCGGCTCCGTTACTGATTTCTCAAAATATTACCGGTACACAACTACAGATAGTCTTCCGTCGAATAATATTACCGGGATAGCTTATGATACCGCAAAAGGAAGAATTGTGATCGCATCAGATGGTGGCATTTCATTTATGAAATTAAAATACCCGATTGATGTGTCGCTGGCATGGGATTATAGTTTTCCCGGCAATTCTGCCAAGAAGCCAACCGGTATTGCAGCAGATGGTGTATCCAGGGTTTATATTAAAGTTAAAAATGGTGATTTCCCTAGTTTACCTGACATAAGAGATGTTACTATAAGCTTTGACAAATATTCAGTTGCAGATTCTTCCCAACGCGGCAAACTTAAAAAAGCCATTAATATAACAGCTTACAGTGATGAAGCAAATACGGGAACAGATACTATTGCAACTAATAACCAGCCCACTGCACAAAAAGAATTTTGGTTCTGGTATGTATCTCCCACTGATTTTTGCAATGATTCCCTTGGGCAAAACGCAAACCTATCCATACGCACGGATAACCTGAAAGTAAAAGTAAACTATGTAAACAATGCAAAAGATTCTATCATTTTTAAAAGATTGAGGATAGTGCGGCCACCATTATTACTTGTACACGGACTGGCAAGCGGCCCCAATACCTGGAATTCATTTTATACTAACGGCACTGTCTTATTTACGAAAAGTGACAAGTTTAGATATAAAAGAGCTATAAAACTGGATGGCAGAGGTGCATTTATTGATAATGCCAACCTGTTGATGTCAGGAGATAAATCTCTTGATGCTGACAAAGCAAGGTTAAATACTATTCAGGGCAATCTTGAAAAGATGAGGGATATGGGATACGTGTGTAACCAGATAGACTATGTTTGCCACAGTATGGGAGGTATAATAGTAAGATATGCTATTGAAAAATATGGCGATAAATTTTATGCCGGCGAAGGGTCTCCCTGGAAATATAAAAATTATGGAAAAGGATTTACCCATAAAATTATTACCATCAATACACCACACAACAGCTCTACCATAGCAGACGGGGTATATGATTTTATACCAAAATTGCCCAAGCACCTGAGTATTATTTTAGGCGGTACTTTTTTCCTGAACAAGGATCTCCAGCAACCTTTTGATTTTATAATGCCTGCAGATGAAAGTACAATATTAAGTTATGAAAGTTTAAAAAAAGGTATTCTTTTTAAAGCTTCACCTGCTGTAACAAACCTTAAAGTTAAGGGTGCTGGTGGAGGAATAAACCTCAAGGAAACAAAGGCAAAATTTCATATGATTACCGGTAATGTAAGACTTGTAGATGTTAGCACTTCGACAACTTTATCTGAATTAGACCCTACACTGAAGTACGTAGGTAATTTTATACAGTACCTGCTTGACAGTAAATATATACCGATTAATGTAAAGGAAACTGTGCTTAAAAAGGCTTTGATACTTATCAATCTTGGAAGAATATTTACATTTTTTGATTGGTATAACACCTACCTGCGTTTCCCCAATTTTTCAGCTGAAAGCGATCTGATAGTTCCACTCGCAAGCGAAAATGCCAGGATAGATTTACCCGATGCAAAAAAGTACATCTCACCTTTTTTAAATACTCCGGGTTCATTCATTGATGCTTCACACGTAACTATACTTGGAAGGAAAGATGTAGGAAAGAGAGTTTTTGATTTATTAAACACTAAATTATACAGTCCCGGTTTTGGTGATGTCATACCAGCCAATGATGATCCTGAACCGATTGAGGTAATAGAACGGCCTGTCTCAAATAGTATGGGCAGGGGGCTTAACGTACAGGCCGATGACAGCGCTTATTATGATACTACCAAAATAAGGATAGATGCGCCTTTGAAGGGTGACACCAGCTTTGCCGACAGTGCGGTTGGCCTTAAATTCAGGTTGAAAGACACTGTCAACCTAGCTTATGTTCAAATACATTTTCAAAATGTTGATTCTTTCTCATTCGTCAAAACCGAATTGCAGCAATCGGTTTCAATGTCAATATCTTCAGATCTGTCAGGTCCTCAAACGATATGGGCTATTGCGGCGTACTATCGCCCCGATAATGGATTAAAATATTACATTGATACCTTTGATGTGTTGGTAAAGATAGAGGCTTCATTGCAGGGCTTCCGGGTAAATGATTCCAATATTGCTATTACTGCCGGGAAGTCATACTTTCCGCCATATCAGGTTTCTTACCGGGACCAGGTATGGGTGGGCCTTCCTAATACAGATACGACCGTTTCTGTAAGTTTTGATCCGGGGGGTATCATTTTCATAGATTCCACCAAGGCACTTAAAGCAATTGGAGAAGGTGAAACCACCGCCATCTTTACTTATAAAGGCATTTCTGATACAGTGCCTATGATTGGGATACTGCCTGCCGATAGTTTTGCAATTAACCGAACCATTGCTGCAGGCAATTTCCGCAACCCTGCAATTTGGAGCAAAGGTGTGGTACCGGATATGTATGATTCAGTCATAATACAGAACAATGTCATGATGGATACTTCCATTACTTTCCGGGCATTAAGAATTAATTCCGGTGCAAGTTTTACAGTTAACAGCAACAGCCTGAATATTCATCTTGGTGACAGAGATGACAACAAGGGTGTGATTGATAATTACGGGTCATTGATCATTCAAAAAGGAAATATCACCGTTCAGGGTTATGTTAGAAATCATAGTGCCAGCACTTTCACAATGTCTGGTGGTACACTCAAAATTGGTGGCAATGGAGGTGGGGGTGATGTTTCTGTTCAGGATGGGACTTCTTTATTTGCAGCAGAGGCAGGCATGTCGTTTTTCTCATTTACCGGGGGAAATTTGCAAATTATAGATCCACCGATTGGTGAAACAAGCCAAACTATTAATTGCCCTTATGATTTTGGGCCTGATTCCAATTTGATTTTAGGTGATGGCCTCTCTGTTACTACCAGCAATAACACTGATGGATTCGGAGGCAATTTATTTCCCAATAAAATCGGCAAATTGATAATAGATGCTAAAATAAAAACAGGCAACCGCCAATTTATCAATAAAAAACCATTAAATGTAAAAGGTAATATGGAAGTGAGAACAGGCAGCGGGGTAATACTACAGGCACCTATAACGGTTAATCAGTAACATCTATAAAAATAGATTAATGAAAATGATGATTATAATAAGCCTGTAGCAGCGGCTTACCAAGCAAATAATACGGCACCCATTGCCGCTCTATAGGTAAATACACTTCTATGGCAGCAGCATCCGGAAAAAGTTTGTAATCGAATTTGGCAATAACAGTACTGATATAACCTGTGTAATAAAAAGAAATATCATTGGCAAGCGCAAAGTC
>JAYSXR010000227.1:0-33644 GCA_043717145.1 Chitinophagaceae bacterium
ACTGTATAGCGTTAGGTTAAGGCAGGCCCTGCATTTTTTTGCAGGTATTTTTTCTTGTCACCACGTAGCTGTGAAACAGCGCGTAAATAATATTATCTTCAATACACGTAAATAGGCTGCCTTTCCTGCGGCTGAATAAATTCTAACCGTTATTGCAAAATGAAAAATATAATCACTCATCCTGCAAAATACCTGAAGCAATACTTATTTATTGTACTATGTATTTGCTTTACGGTAGCAGGTTTTAGCCTGTCCAGATCTAGGCGGTTCTTATTGCGCGATAAAGGAATTTCACAACTGGGTTATATAGATATGTCGAACCAAAAAAACAATTGGTTTACCTCCATCCTTACGGGTCGTGAAATACAATTGGTTGGGCATGGAAGGGTGCTTGTGGGAACGGGCAATGGATATGAAGAACATGATATTATAACCGGTACTAAAGTATATCAATTGAATTCTTTCCCGGGTACTATCGCGACACTAAAGTTGCGCAATGGCAATACTTTGCTAACAGGTGTAAACTGGCAGGGCAAACAAGGGATTGTATTGGTGAAGTGGATACAAGTGGTGCAGTAAAACATATGATTGTTTACGCTGGATTTTTTTATGTATGGTTGGTTCGTGAAACGCTTCCGGGTAGTTTTCTGGATACAGCTGATGATTGAGTATTTGAAGGAAATGCAACAGGAGATATTCTTTGGCAGGCAAAATTACCAGCAAAGACAAACCCCATGCCTAGCAGGCTTCGCGCCTTGTAAACGGCCAAACAGTGGTAAGCAGCGGTTGTGCGGGCAACCTTCAATTTTTTTCAAAAGATGGCGTATTGGTTAATACAATTACCATCCCGCTAGAGGTAAAACCAAATTTTTATGGCGGTTTACAAATCCTTCCCAATGAAAACTATGTCGTAATTAATTGGCAGGGGCATGCCCCGAATTTCGGCAGCAGTGGCGCACAATTATTAGAATATACAGCTGGAAGTAAACTAGCATGATCATGGCAGCAGGATGCTGCCAAATTCTCATCGCTGCATGCGGTGACTACCTTAGTTGGGTTGGATACTGATTGGGTACATATAGAAAATACTGACGGTGTACTATCCCCTGTAAAACCAGTACGCTGAGGTGCATTAGGTTTGGGCGATATTGGTTGTTTACTTTTTTATTAAAACGATACAAACCTTGGTTACTTCCATATCTTATAATTAAGTCGGAATTTTTTTTCCTTAAGCCACGCTCGCCAGTCAATAAATAAAAGGCCTGCCACCAATAATATTCCAAAGAGCAGGCCTAGAGCCGATTTCCAGGAAATGGCACCATCAAGAATGCCCGCCGTATTTTCAGCTGCATATTTCCCCATAAATACCGCCGCCGTATCGCTGATGAATTTACCTACAATAAAAGCCGGAATAATTACACGGGGTCTCATCTTAGCCATTCCACCGGCAATAAACAAAGGCGTAGTGGGTAATGGCAATAGGGAATAGGTAAGGATGGCAAGCTGGCTTTTCCAGCCTTTCTCTTTTAGTTTCTTTCCTAAAAATTGTACATCTGCATTCTTAGCAGGATTAAATATTTTACTAGCTATTTTCGGAATGTATAAAGTGAGTATATATCGTCCAAGTACAGAACCTGCTACGCCAACCAAAATAACCACCCACACATTTAACTTAAAATAGATCTGTAAGAAAACCATAACCACAAATGCAGGCGGAAGAGGGAAAGGCACAATATCAACTGCACAGGCTGCAAAAAAAACTATTATATATTTTAACCACATATGTTATTGGATGTCGCCTTTTACTACAAGGTAATAAAATTATTCTATAGCCTTTGCCGTTTAATCTGTAGAAAATAATGCCCATTGGATACTAGTTTATTTTTTGTTGAATTTTTAGACAAATAATTTCTAAATGAACAAGATGCCTGCAGTTACCCTTCTGTTCTGGATAATGAAGGTATGCGCCACAACGCAAGGTGGAATTGCCGGTGACTTATTATAAATGACATTGAATGTTAGATACGCGATTAGTTCACTAATATTAATAAGCGTATTTGTGGTAACACTTTTTGCTCAGCTTTTCTCCAAACGATATATACCTGTATTATATTGGGGTGTATTCTTTCAACCAATACGGCAGGCACTACTTTGTCGGATTATTTGGACCTGACATTGGGAGTGGGTTATGCCATGGGACCGCTTGCACTCATCACCATTCTCATAGTCATCCATTTTCTATGATATAAAAGTGAAAAATCATTATCGGTAACAAACATTAAAACCTTCAAGGGAGAGCTATTTTACTGGTTGGCTATCTAATTTTCAAACCTCTTGGGCACCGCGTTAGGTGATTTTCTGGCAGATAATTCGGGACTGGGTTTTGGAGGGGGTGCCATCCTGTAAGGACGTTTATTAACCCTGGAAGTAATAGCCATTATTTTACAAAGATTTCATCGGTGATCCTCTTCTGGATTGCATTCGTGTTAACGCGGCCTTTTGGCGCAACCTTCGGCGTCCTGCTTACTAAAATTCCTAAAAAAGGTGGGTTGGGTTTAAAAACCAAAGGTTCGTCGCTGATACTATTTGCCATTCTTGCCGTTCTGATTATTTATACATCTGCCAGACAAAAGCGAGTTCCCCCCCAAAAAATAAGTCTCGCTTAACAGTAAAAATCCTGCATTATGCAAGTTTTTGGATTTACTCGAAAGTTCTACTCTACCTTCTGCTTGCAATCAACAAATTCAAGTCCGTATATTTCAAATCGAACCGCTGACTGATATAAAAGTCTGTTACCGCGCCTTTGAACATATAAATTCCTTCACGAAGATTAAATTTGTGCCAAACCATTTCTTCAATTCCCCCTTCATCACTTATTTCCAATATCAGGGGCATTAACACATTGCTGATGGCTTGGCTGGCAGTACGTGCAAAGCCGCTGGGTATATTGGGCACACAATAATGAATCACATCATGTTTCAAAAAAGTAGGTTCTTCATAGCTGGTGAGTTCGCTGGTTTCAAAACAGCCACCGCGGTCAATCGCTACATCAATAATAATACTGCCGGGGCGCATAGCTGCTACCATTTCTTCGGTAACCACCACCGGTGCACGACCATATTCGTTGCTCAATGCACCAACGGCTACTTCACAGGTTTTTAATTGTTTGGAGAGAATACGCGGTTCCAATACACTTGTCCAGATACGCTGCCCTAAATTATTCTGCAATTGTTTTAAGCGATACACATTATTATCAAACACTTTTACCGATGCACCCAATGCCAAAGCATTTCTTGTTGCAAATTCACCTACGATACCTGCACCAATAATGACCACTTTAGTTGGCGGGATACCACTGATACCACCTAATAAAACGCCCTTCCCCTTATTAAAACTACTCAGGTATTGCCCGGCTATCAGCATTACGGCACTCCCTGCTATTTCACTCATGCTTCTAACAATGGGATAAGTACCACTATCATCTTTAAAATTTTCAAAGCTTAGCGCGGTGATCCTTTTCTCCATCATCTTCTCTATATATTCTTTCTTTAGAGCCGACAAATGGATAGGAGAAACGATCGTTTGATTTTGCTGCAGCAGCGACATATCTTCTTCTACCGGCGGCGCACTTTTTACCAGGATCGGGCATTTAAAAATATCGGCCCTGTCGTATACGATACTGGCACCGGCTTCGGCATAATCTTTATCAGAAAAATGACTGCCCACTCCCGCTTTGTGTTCCACTGCCACTTTATTTCCATTGGCCACTAATACGCCTACAGCATCGGGCGTAAGTGCAATACGGTTTTCCTGGAAAGCAATTTCTTTGGGTATGCCAATATGCAGTTTGGCACCCTGCGGTTTCACATCCAACGTTTCTTCCAGTGTTTCATAGGTAAAAGAAGGGCTGATTGAAGGTTTAGTGGCCATGAGCGGGTATTGGTTGATGTTTGTTGATGATGGGTATAAAATTACTTTATTTATAGCAGATAGCAGCAACACTTAGGAGGTAAAGGCTGAATTGAGGAGTTTGCACTATTGAAACAACTTTTGCGCTTATCTGCTACATCTCGGATCCCGTAAAAAGCCTGCGGGTATTTTCGTCCAATACCTCTATATGAATATGAAAAGCATTATCGGGCAGTAGGCCTGCCGCTTTCTCCGGCCATTCTATCAGGCAGTATGCCTGGCTTAGGAGGCTGTCTTCCACACCGGCATTTACAGCTTCTTCCTCATCTTTCAAACGATACCAGTCCATATGATAAATTGTGCCTGCCACCGGGCTGCTGTATTCATTAATAATTGCAAAAGTAGGGCTGCTTATAGCCGATTTTACACCGAGTTCTTCGCACAAAGCATGGATTAAAGTGGTTTTGCCGCTGCCCATTTCTGCATGAAAAGACCAGATCTTTTTGTTTTTGCCTTCTTTCCATAAGGAAGCGGCTACCTGGTCAAGTTGTTTCAATGTAAAGATTGCATCCATTGGGCAAAGATATAGACCGGCAACAGAAAGGATTTGAAACCTTGCTGTATTTATAATCCGTATTTCGATAACAGGCGGGTTGGAGGTGTAGTACCTTTGCTTTAATCATTAATAATTATCTGCGGTGGAGAAAGTAAACTGGAAAGTAGAAGGCATGAGTTGTACAAACTGCGCGTTAACAATAGATAAGTTTCTACAGGGTAAAGGCATGCAACAGGTAAAAGTAAATTTCATGGGTGGTGATGTGAGTTTTGAGATGCCAACTGAAATACCTAAACAGGAATTAGCCAAAGGCATTGAAGGATTGGGCTACCATGTAGTAACAGGCGAGGGCAGCGATACAAAAAAAGATACGCGCATTTTTAAAAATAATTTACAGCGTTTTCGTTTCTGCTTACTCTTTACCGCCCCGTTAATGTTACATATGGTACCCGGTTTTCATATCCATTTTTTAGAGAATCCTTATATACAACTGGCATTAACCATTCCTGTATTTATTTTGGGTATGGATTTTTTTGGCCGTAGCGCGGTAAAAAGTGTGTGGAAAGGCATACCAAATATGAATGTATTGATAGCAGTGGGCGCGTTGGCTGCTTTTGGGTACAGTTTATACGGCACATTAATTGGCCAGGCAGAACAATTTATGTTTTACGATACAGCTGCTACTATTATTACCCTAGTATTTCTTGGTAACTGGATGGAAGAAAAATCTGTTGAAACAACACAGGCGGCATTAAAAAAATTAGCAGCAAGTCAAAAAGTAGTGGCTAATATGATTGCTTATGACGACAAGCATGAGGAACATATTTTCCCCGTAGAAAGCACCCATTTAAAAGTAGGCGACCTGTTATTGATCAAAACCGGTGAACCTGTACCCATGGATTGCAAAATACTATGGGGCGAAGCCAGTGTGAGCGAAGCTATCATCAGCGGTGAAAGTGCACCGGTTGAAAAAAAGATGAATGACAAACTTATTGGTGGCAGCACCATTGAAAGCGGTACCGTGAAAGCCTATGTAACTGCTGTTGGCGAGGATACTGTGCTATCCAACATTTTAAAACTGGTAAAAGAAGCCCAGACTGAAAAACCACCTATTCAACAACTGGCTGACAAAATAAGCGCCATTTTTGTCCCAGTGGTGATCAGTATTGCATTGTTTACTTTTCTGATCAACTACTTTTTCGGACACCAGGTTTTCAGTATCAGTTTATTAAGGGCCATTGCCGTATTGGTTATTTCATGTCCCTGCGCCATGGGCCTTGCAACACCTGCTGCCATCGCAGTTGGATTAGGAAGGGCTGCAAAAAATGGGGTCCTGTTTAAAAATGCCAAAAGCCTCGAAATATTCAACAGTATTACACAGGTGGTGTTTGATAAGACAGGAACATTAACTACAGGACAGTTTAGTATTTTGGGTTTCCAATTGGAAGAAGTGAGTAGTGAGTTGTCAGTAGTAAGTAATGAATTAAAGAAACATTCAAACACGCAACACGCAACGCTCACTACTCACGAAGAGTTCAGGCGCATCACCTACTCATTGGAAAAATACTCCAATCACCCCATTGCCAAAGTGATTGTAAAAGAATGGAAAATAAAAGACGATATCAGGTGGGCCAGGATCGAAGAGATCAAAGGCCTGGGAATGAAAGCTGTTGATAAGGAAGGAAACGAATACATAGCCGCTTCTTATAAGGCAGTGGAACTCCTTACAAAAGACAACTCACACAATATTTATATCACTAGAAATAACAGTTTATTGGGATCCATCGATATTGCAGATGAGATCAGACCAGAAGCAAAAGAAGTGATCCGCCTCTTAAAAATAAAAGGCATTAAAACCATTTTATTGAGTGGCGACAGAAAAGAAAAATGCGAACAGGTAGCTGCCATCTTGGGTATTGATGAAGTGTTCGCCGAACAAACCCCTGAACAAAAATTAGCAAAGATTGGCGCCTTTAACCGGCTTGCTCCCACTGCCATGGTTGGCGATGGAATTAATGATGCACCAGCACTGGCCAAAGCAACTGTTGGTATTTCTTTGAGTGATGCTTCGCATATAGCCATGCAAAGTGCGCAGGTTGTATTGATGAACCATGGATTGAAGAACCTGCCGTTATCGCTTGCCTTGGGAAAACATACTTATATCACCATCAAGGAAAATTTATTCTGGGCATTCGCCTACAATATCGTAGCCATCCCTATTGCTGCCTTTGGATTCCTGAGCCCTGCTTTTGGAGCATTGGTGATGGGACTTAGCGATGTTGTTCTGGCCATCAATTCTATTCGATTGAATTTTAAGAAAGTGATGTGATCATCAATCGTGGTTTTTCAGACTGTAGATAGAGGAATGCTTATAAATACCTGCTTAGCGAGCACGTGTAAGTAATACTTTGAGAAATGAAATCTACCAATATGTTTCGCAAACTTGCACACACCCAACTTGATATATTTATTATTTCGAAAGAATTTATCCTTCTTTGTTATAAAGTAACGAGGTCCTTCCCTTTAGAAGAAAAATTCGCATTAACACAACAAATAAAAAGAGCTGCACTTTCAGTACATTTGAATATTGTAGATGGTTGTTCCAGAAAGTCTGTAGTTGATAGAAAACGTTTTTTTTAAGTGTCAAGAGGCTCAGCAATAGAGATTGATACGGCACTCGATGTGGCATTTGAACTAGATTACGTAAATAAAGAAGCGGTTTTAACTTTTGGCGAGAAGCTGATTCGTACTTTCCAGATACTTTCAAAAATAATCAACAACTAAAACTCACGATTTACGTTTCACAATTCACGAATGGCAACCCCTCTCTCCATACTCCAGCAATACTGGCAACACAATCGCTTCCGCCCTGTGCAGGAAGATATCATACAATCTATATTAGAAGGGAATGATACTCTGGCGTTGTTACCAACTGGGGGGGGCAAATCCATTTGTTTCCAGGTGCCTGCACTACTCACAGAGGGATTATGCCTGGTGATAAGTCCGCTGATCGCTTTGATGCGCGACCAGGTTAATGGATTATTACAAAAAGATATCCCGGCCGAAGTAATACACAGTGGCTTACCTTTTATTGAAGTAAAGAAAATATTACAACAGGCCACACACGGCGATTATAAATTTTTATACCTGTCACCTGAAAGGTTAGAATCATCCCTGTTTAAAGAATATTTACCTGCGCTGAATATAACTTTACTGGTAGTTGATGAAGCACATTGTGTATCCCAATGGGGTTATGATTTCAGGCCTCCATATTTACGTATCGCTAATTTACGCGATGAGTTACCAGGCATCCCCATTATTGCATTAACCGCTTCGGCAACACCTGATGTGCAGGAAGACATTACAAAGAAATTAAAATTCGTTAGCGGTAAAATTTTCAGGCAGTCTTTTGAAAGGCCTAATTTATCTTATAGTAGTTTTTGTGTAGACAGCAAGGTTAATAAACTATCTGAGATTTTAACTAAGGTGCATGGCAGCAGTATCGTGTATTGCACTAGCAGGAGGCAAACCAAAGAACTGGCAGGCTTGTTGCAAATGCAACAAATACCGGCGGACTTCTACCATGCCGGCCTTACACAAGAAATAAGGGATGAGAAACAACAGGCATGGATCAATAACCAGACAAGGGTAATGGTTTGTACCAATGCTTTTGGAATGGGTATTGACAAGCCTGATGTTCGTTCCGTTATTCATTGTAATACACCTGATTGTTTAGAAAATTATTACCAGGAGGCTGGCAGGGCTGGCAGAGATGGGAAAAAATCATATGCGGTTTTAGTGTATCAAAAAGAAACCCTGGCTGGACTAAGAACACTACCCGACAGGCGTTTTCCACCTATTCCGGAAATTAAAAAAATATACCAGTCGCTGGCAGACTATTTACAAATACCCGTGGGAATTGGGGAAGGCCAGTATTTTGATTTTGATTTGATGGAATTTATTAAAAATTTCAAGCTCGAAAGTTTATTGGTAATTAATACCCTGAAAGTACTTGAACAGGAGGGGCACCTTAGTTTTTCTGAAACTATTTTCTTGCCATCGCAGGTAACTTTTAGTGTTTCAAAAGACGCTTTGTATGAATTTGAAGAAAGTTACCCGCTATTAGAACCTATGCTCAAATGTTTGTTACGTACTTATGAAGGCATTATAGATAACCGGGTATCCATTCATGAAAAACAGCTGGCAAGGATATGCCGTTTAACGATTGAGGAAGTAAAAAACCAGTTATTGCAGATTCAATCGTTTGGTATAATTGAATACCTGCCCCAGAAAGATACCCCACAGATTCATTTTTTACTAAACCGCGCATCAGCACTATACCTGCAAATAGACCAGGATCATTACTTACAGAGAAAAAAGCAATACGCAGAACGGGTAGAGAATATGATCCGTTATATCGCATTGACAGATGAATGCCGCAGCCGCTACATCGCCAACTATTTTGGTGATGTTGATGCAACAGATTGTGGTGTTTGTGATAACTGTTTAACAAGGAAACGAAAGTCACTATCTTCTGAAGAATTCAGTTTAATTGAATCCCAGGTTACTGCATTACTCACCTCCCCTATTTCTTTTGATGAAATAATCAGGCATCTACAAAAATTCAGTAAAGAAAAAGTTTGGAGCGTGTTGGATTTTATGCAGGTCGAGCAGCTTATTTCTATTGATGAGCAGGGGGTTATACAAAAGACACGGTGATTTTATACGCAGGATTTTATACTTTTTAAAAAGAAAATATTTTAGTCATTCAAAATTGTTAATGCCTTTTCTGCACGTTCCCCGCTCCTCGTTGACCAAACAATTTTCAAAAAAAACGTTTCGATACATAATAGGTTTTTTCACCGCGGTTACGGGGAGAAGCGAAGTTTTTGGAGAGCAGCTGAAAATACGTTTATAATTCTTCTTCCCTTTCCAATAAAAGTATTGCGCCCTGCGGTACAATAAAATACTTCTCCCCTTCATACATCACTTCCGTAGCACCGCTTACAAGAAATATCGCCAAGTCGCCTTCCCTCGCCTGCAGGGGTACATATTTTACATTCTCATCTTCCGATTTCCATGGCTCATCATCTACGGGCATGGGAATGACATAACCCGGCCCAGTTTTAATGATCTGCCCCTGTTGTACTTTTTCCTTTTCCTGCACACCCGGTGGCAGGTATAAGCCACTGGCTGTTTGCTCGTCAGGCTTGGAGGGGCGGATCAATACCCTGTCACCTATTACGATCAGTTTCTTTAATTTGTTATCGGATGTCAGTATCATACGCTTTATATCTCTTGAAAAAAATGATATACAAAAATACACATTTAGTAACCTATCCCCCTCCGTACATACGGTCTTTACAAAATATGGGAATTATGTAACTCTTACTTTGTAAGAATTCAGTAACTTTCATCGCAATATTTAACAAAAAATTGCGGCAACACCATGTGAATTGGCGTTGTTTTATCTTTATTTCACGTTAAATAAATTACAACATGGAAGATAAAAAAAGTAAAATACTATTATGCGAAGATGATACTAACCTTGGTATGGTCTTGAAAAATTATCTGGAACTGAATGATTATGATGTAATACTTGAAAGGGATGGCCGACTAGGGCTCGCCGCTTTCCAGCGTGAAAAATTTGATATATGCCTGTTAGATGTAATGATGCCTAATATGGACGGATTTACTTTGGCTGAAGAAATTCGCGATGTAGATCCCGATATACCCTTATTCTTCCTGAGTGCAAAAACAATGAAAGATGATATTATCCAGGGATACAAACTGGGTGCCGATGATTATATTACCAAGCCTTTCGACAGTGAAGTTTTGTTGTTGAAAATCAAAGCTATCCTTAAACGCAATGAAGAAGAAAACCGCATCAACGACAATATTGAATTTGACCTGGGCCGGTACCATTTTAATCCAAAGCTGCGTGAATTAAAGCATGATGCCCTTACGCAAACACTTTCACCTAAAGAAAATGAATTGCTGAAAATGCTGGCAGAACATAAAAATGACCTGTTGCCACGCGAAAGGGCTTTAAAGAAAATATGGGGTAGTGATACCTATTTTAATGGACGTAGCATGGATGTATATATCGCCAAACTGCGTAAGTATTTGAAGGATGATACTAATATTGAGATTGTGAATATCCATGGGAATGGTTTTCGCCTGGTAGCTCCCTAGGATTTCTGTAAAATATATTTATATATCTCACTTTACAGTGCGGTATTTTTTTGTGGCAGATTACACAGATTAACGCTGGCCGGAGTGCCGGCAGAGAGATTTTTTCCTTGATAACCTGTACAATCTATAGCAATAAGATCTATCCATTTAACTGAATAGATTGGACTGGTTATTGGCTAATGGTCTCCGGCCCAGGTGTTCATAAGCTTTAGCTGTTACCTCTCTCCCTCTTGGTGTGCGTTGTAAAAATCCTTCCTGTATGAGGAAGGGTTCATACACTTCTTCAATTGTTCCGGGTTCTTCACCAACGGCTGTGGCAATCGTGGTAAGGCCTACAGGACCGCCTTTGAATTTATCAATTATGGCAGCCAGTATGCGATTATCCATTTCATCAAGGCCATGTTCATCCACATTCAATGCTTTTAAAGCGTGCTGGGTTATGCCCAGGTCAATATTTCCATCATTTAATACCTGTGCAAAATCCCGCACTCTTCGCAGTAAACTATTGGCAATCCTGGGTGTACCGCGACTGCGGCGGGCAATTTCATTTGCAGCATCAGACGAAATGGATGTTTGCATAATAGCGGCACTACGCTCAATGATTTTTTTTAACACTTCTGCATTGTAATATTCCAATCTGGACTTAATACCAAAACGGGATAATAAGGGAGCCGTTAATAAGCCACTCCTTGTAGTGGCACCAACAAGGGTAAACGGGTTCAGATTGATCTGGATACTGCGTGCATTAGGGCCGGTATCAATCATAATATCAATCCTGAAATCTTCCATGGCAGCATAGAGATATTCTTCAACTACCGTGCTTAGCCTGTGTATCTCATCAATAAATAATACATCGTTAGGTTGCAGGTTGGTAAGTAAACCTGCAAGATCACCTGGTTTTTCTATTACCGGACCCGAAGTTTCTTTGATACCCACGCCCAATTCATTGGCTACGATACGGCTGAGCGTTGTTTTACCCAAACCGGGCGGGCCATGAAATAAAATATGGTCTAATGCCTCTCCCCTAAGCTTCGCGGCTTTGATAAAAATCTGGAGGTTCTCGATTAATTGAGGTTGCCCTGAGAAATCATCTATCTCCCTTGGTCGTATTGTATTTTCAAACTCCTTATCGGCAGAAGTCAGATTGGTAGGCTCGCTATTCAATTTTTCATTCGACATACTGGTTCAAAACTACAAAATACTATTGATCCATACCTTTGTTACATGATACCAACCAAATCTGCCTTATTACTGGGGGCAACCGGCTTAACCGGCGGGCATTTATTGGATTTACTGCTAAGTGGTGAAGTATACCATACAGTAACTATTTATGTAAGAACCTCAACAGGTATCCACCATCCAAAGTTGGTGGAAAAGATTGTTGATTATGATCATTGGCAGGAAGCTGTTGTTGCCGATGATGTGTTTTGTTGTTTGGGAACTACCATCAAAAAGGCGAAAACAAAGGAAGCTTTTACAAAAGTAGATCTTCTTTACCCCGTTAGGATAGCACAGTTGCAACTTAAAGCCGGTTCAAAAAAATTCCTGGTAATTAGTGCCATGGCAGTTGCAAAAGATTCTTTCTTTTTTTACAGTCGGGTAAAAGCCAAAATGGAGGAGCAATTGCAGCAGATCGGGTATGAATCGCTGTTTATCTTCCGTCCCTCGTTTATAATCGGCAATAGAAAAGAAAACAGGGCAGGTGAAAGTATTGTCATCGGGTTGTTTACGTTAATCAACCCATTATTAATCGGACCATTAAGAAAATATAAGTCTGTATCTGCTAACGCCATTGCAAAAGCCATGGTTCACGAGGCACAAACCGATAACCGGGGCACTCAGATCTTACTTTCGGATAAACTACAAAAGTTCGAATAAAAAATATATTTGTATATACAATCGATAGTTACTTACCTTTGTCCTATCAATGAAAACATCTGAAAGCAAATATTGTAGTTGTCTTTATTTTACTGCCAATGCGTTGGCGAGGAAAGTAGAAAAATTAGCGATAGAAAGCTGGAGGAAAATAGACCTGGCACCCAGTCATGCATATTTGTTGAATCTGGTATTGGAAGAACCCGGTATACAGCCGGGGATGATAGCGGAGCAATTGCAGCTGACACCCAGTACCATTACCCGTTTGATTGAAAAATTGGAGGTAAAAAAACTGGTAATACGTTGTGCAGAAGGTAAGCTTACTAATGTATATCCCACCTCAAAAGCCAAAGAAATGAAGCCTTTATTAAAACAATGCATTGCTGATTTTTATGAGAAATATTCAAAAATTCTTGGCAAGCATGAAAGTAAACAGTTTATTCAGAATATGAATACAATTGCTGATAAATTAGAGGTGTAACTTTTTTTAAGTAACTATTTGTATATACAAATATTAAGCATCTAAACATAACTATCAACTTATCGATACATAATTCCTAACCAAAAAACAACCAAATGAAATATGTAATTACCGGCGGAGCCGGAAACATTTCGAAACCACTGGCAGTTCAATTGTTGAAAGCCGGTCACCAAGTTACCGTTATTGGCCGCAATGCAGCTAACCTGAAAGAATTAACCGAAGAAGGTATCAACACTGCAATTGGTTCTGTTGAAGATGTGGATTTTGTCACAAAAACTTTCACAGGTGCTGATGCTGTTTATACAATGATTCCGCCCATTCATGCCACAACTGATTGGAAAGTACAAATTAGTAAAATAGGGCAAATTTATGCGGCAGCCTTTAAAGCTTCTGGTGTAAAATACGTGGTAAACCTTAGTAGCATTGGTGCCCATTTACCTGCTGGTGTAGGCCCAGTAAGCGGTTTATACCGGGTTGAACAGTCGTTGAATACATTGACAGATGTAAACATCAAACACCTGCGGCCTTCCTATTTTTATAACAACCTCCTGGCCAATATTGGAATGATTAAAGGAATGGGCATCATCGGTGGCAATTTTGCCGCAGCAGAAGGAAGATTTCCGATTGTGGCACCCGCAGATATTGCTGATGTGGCGGCAGACGAATTACTCGGTCTTTCATTTAGAGGACACAGCATCCGCTATATAGCCAGTGATGAAGTATCAACTAACCAGATAGCGTCAGTACTTGGTACAGCTATTGGCAAACCTGACCTCGCATGGGTACAATTTACAGACGAACAGGCGTTGAGTGGTATGCTACAAGCCGGCTTACCCGAAGAAATGGCCAAAAATTATACTGAGATGAATCATTCATTGAACAGCGGCGATATGTCGGCTGATTATTTTACACATCGTCCAACAACACTGGGGAAAATCAAACTCGCAGATTTCGCAAAAACGTTTGCTTCAGTTTATAATGCTTAATCATGTAACAAAAAAGATCGGTAACTAACCGGTCATTCTAAACAATATAATCTATAAAAATGTCAAACAAAATCGCACTAGTCACCGGTGCCAATAAAGGCATCGGTTATCAGACAGCTTTACAATTGGGTAAAGAAGGGGTTACTGTTATTGCCGCTTCCCGTAATAAAGAAAGGGGCACAAAAGCAGTAGAACAATTAAAGGCAGAGGGCATTGATGTTGAATTCCTGCAGTTAGATGTAGACATTGAAGCAGACATCAAATTTGCTTTCGATTACATTAACAACAAATACGGCAAACTGGATATACTGGTTAATAATGCAGGCATCCAGATTGAAAGCAAAGAATGGGGTATTAACAATACTGCCACCATTGATGAGAAGGCTTTGAGATACACCCTGAATACCAACTTTTTTAACGTGGTTAAACTTACCAATACATTGTTGCCCCTGATCCGTAAAAGTGAAGCCGGCCGCATAGTTAACCTGAGCAGTATTTTAGGGTCACTAGGTTTGCACAGTGATGCAGCCTCACCTATTTACGCTTCAAAATTATTTGCTTACGATACCTCTAAAACGGCTTTGAATTCTTATACCGTTCACCTTGCTGCAGCATTGGCAGATACCAATATCAAAGTAAACTCTGCCCATCCGGGTTGGGTAAAAACAGATATGGGTTCTGATGCCGCACCTATGGAAATAGCCGACGGTGCTAAAACATCAGTGGCCCTTTCTTTATTGGGTATTGATGGACCAAGTGGTAAATATATTCATTTGGGAGATGAGCTTCCGTGGTAATTTTAATATCCAATATTGAACAAGGAAATTCGAGTGTTGAAGTGAGAGAATAATTTTATTCTATCTTGAATCAATAACTAAGCTGCAGGTCTGCAGATTGAATACATGTATTATGTTATCATGCACAGTATCTGCGGTTTATTTTTTTTCAGGTATCAAGTATGTATTGCATGTTGCATCATCCCCAACAGGATATCCGGATCTGGGCAATTGGCTAAATATTTTTCTCGCTCACTGAATTTACAAACGCCGGGATAATCCCCTTTTTTTCCTTCCATGTCAATAATTAACTGAAAATGGAGGTGCGGTGGCCAATGACCATTTTCTTTAGGTTCTCCAAAATGGGCAATTAATTCTCCTGCACTTATTTTTTTTCCTTCCTCTAAATCATTCAAATCTTTTAATGCCAGGTGGCCATATAAACTATGAAAAGTGAAATTATTTATTAGATGTGATAGAATAATGGTAGCCCCATAATCGCCATACTGATCATTAAAAGCAAAACTGTGTACCATGCCATTGAGGGGCGCAAATACATTAGTTCCTGCATCTGCCCAAATATCTATTCCTAAATGCAACCGACGGGGCTCTTCATCAGGGCTTGAGCCATTAAAGACATCGCTCCTGCTATACACTGTCCGGTGTTCATTATATCCTCCAATGCCTAGTCTTGCATTTGTCCCGTCAATTGCGATATGGAGTTTAGAGTTAATGTAATGGCTGAACTTACCAGTATCACTGATAATATTGGCAGTCAATTCCTTATTTGTTTCTGTAAAATCTAGTGTCTGGAGTTTGTGCGTTAGTGCATTAAATGTTATTACAGGACAAATAGTAAGGGAGGCTTGTTGAATTATGTTTTGTAACATACCATAAAGTTACTGCCTGTTAAAAGAATATTCGTTCCGTAATATCCATTTTTCTTCCCCCTCAAATCGCACCTCTTTTCGGTTTTTGAATACGGTTTTGCTAATTGAATATATATGACGTAACACTGCTTTCCGGTGATCATTACCATCTACTCCCTTGGTTTCGGTGATAATTTGTAAAGTGCCATCCGGCAATTCATGTTTTTCAGTAACGGCCGCCCCATTTATTTCAATTCCGTTTTTATTAATGATAAGGGTATCATTACCATTGGCTTTTGGTTCGTCTGGATAAACAAATGCGAAAATAATTTCATCAACTTTTGCTGTATTTAGTCCTATAGAAATATTCACTGGCATTGTATAGGGTTTTCCGGAAGAATAGTCAAGGTATTTTAACGTGCCCTTCCATACACCCAAGGCATTTTTGAAATCGTTAGTACTGACCTTGCTCTTTGTTTGACTGAATGCAACTCCATATATTAAAATCGTTATGGTTACTGCTATGGATCTTATCATAAAGGATTTTAATGCTGTAACGAAAAAGCCGCTGAAAAGTTTCAGCGGCTATAAAAAAACTTCTCCTTGTGCTTACTTCAACTGCTTCAATATTTCTTCAATCGCCCTGTCCAGCTGCGGGTCGCGCTTATTTATGCGGTCCTCAAAATTCATACCTACGTAAATATCAGGCTCTACCCCTGTTTTCTCAATGTCTTTTCCATCGAGTGTATAACAACCCCAGCTTGGCAAACGTACAAAAGAGCCATCCACCAAACCTGCGCCACTGGTAAATATGATCCACCGGTATGTGCCGGTTCCAACAATCTTACCCAGTTTCAGCGCTTTAAACCCTTGTGAGGTCATTTCCGCATCGCTGAGCGATTGCTCATTGGTAAGGAGGATAATCGGCTTATCTGCCGGCGAAAAATTTGCCTGCGGGGCCAATTTCCCTTCACGGTATTTCCATTGCAGATAGGCACGTTGACTTAAAAATTTCAATACCTCATCATGTACATTACCCCCTGTATTGTAACGCAGGTCGAGGATCAGCGCATCTTTTTTATAAAAATCCTGCGTCATATCAATTAGAAATTTCTCCAATTCACCGGTGCCCATATCTTTCATACAATGGTAAGCAATGCGGGTCTTGCTTTTCTCATCCACCCTTTTCTGGTTATTGTCTATCCATTCATCGTACAGGTTATTCCGGAGAGTAACCTGCGGATGCACTTTCACATCAAAATTTTGCCCATTGCGGCTAAACCCAACTTTAATTTCTTTATCGATTGAGGGTTTACTGAAATAGAAATTTCGGTCCATATCTTTATTTACTACATCATCATTTACCTTAATCAGTATATCGCCGGGTCTAACATCAATTGACTTTTTATCGGCATTACTGTTCTTTACAATATATTTTACTTTATAGGGATCGGTATTTTCAAATACAATGCCTGTTTCCATCGTACGGTTTGAAAGGGTGATATTCTCTTCATCGCCATTCGATGTAAATCCCTGATGCGAAGAATTCAATTCGCCCAACATATCACTCAATAAAGTACGCAAATCAGATCGGTTATTCAGGTGAGGGACAAATGCCTCATATTTTTTCCGGGTAGCTTTCCAATCGAGGCCATGAAATTTTTCATCGTAATAATTCTCTTCCACCTGTGCCCAGGTTTCCTCAAATATCTGTGCAAATTCTGATGCCAGATTTCTACGGAAGGTGTTAGTAATAACCACGGGATCTACTTTATTTGCATCAAGGTTCAGCTTGAAAATATTTCCATTGAACAGTATCATCGTTTTATCCCCCCCATCGGCATAATCAATACCAAATGCATCAGCTCCGGTAATTTTATCTGTTTTGGGGTTTTCGAAAGACTCCAATACTGTCTTCCACAGGGAAGGGCGGCCTTCGGCATGATCGCTTGTGTAAAGAACAATCGTCTTTTCCCCTTTCTGTAAAACGTTTAACAGGATTTGTGAACCAAAGGTTGGCCCTATCTGCTCCAATCTATCCATAATATTTTCTGTATTGATGGAAATGGAAGTTACCATCGGTTCTTTTTTTGTCGTATCCTTTTTAAGGGTTGTATCCTTCGGTTCCTTTTTATCTGTCTTAAAAAGATCATTGTATTTGTCGCTTTTATACGGCTCATCTAATTTTTCCAAAGGCATTCGGTAGATGCGCGGGTTTTGCATCCCGAAGGGATAAGAAGGTTTTGTTCTACTTGAACTGAAATAAATATATTTCCCATCCGGCGACCATACAGGATTTGATTCTGTAACGCCTGTATTGGTCAGATTGATTGTTATATTATTTTTGATATGATGAATCATAATATCCTGTTCAAAATTACGCACAGCGGTAAAATATATATACGCATCATCAGGAGAAAACCCGGGATCAGAATTCTGGAAAGCCCATATCTCATCTTTTACCAGGATTTTATTCTCCATAGTTTTTAGGTCAATTAATCGGACCTCATCCCGTCCGCTCAGGTAAACAGCTTTTGTTTTTGTTTTATTCAGGACAATGGAACGGTTATCTTTCAGATCATTTGATATTTGTTTAATAGACGAACTACCATCAGCTGCAGCCGTAAATAGGTTTAAATACCCATCTTTTGTTTGATTGAACAACAGTGTTTTGTTATCACTCATCCATTTCACTTCTCTCGCCCTTTCCGCATTGCCTTTATAAATGTGCTGGATAAATTTCCCTTCCACATCACTCACAAATAATTCCCCGCGGGAACTAAATGCTAATTTTTTGCCATCGGGCGATACGTCAAAATTGGTGATAGTACTTTTTACATCAAAGTCCTTATCAGCAGGCAGGATATTGTTACGCAACAGGTTTATTTCCAGTTTTTCTGATTTTTTTCCGGTAACATCATATACCCATAATTGATACTCCTTTTCAAACACAATCTTTCCGCCATTCGCATTTACTATTGGCGTTTTAATAGAAGTCGGAAATTTTGTTAACCCTGTTTTCCCTTTTTCCTTATCAAATGTGTATAGGTTGTATTCTCCATTCACTTCATCCGAAATAAAATAAATATTACCATTCTTATCAATTGAAGTACTAAAGTCCTTTCCCTCCCAATCGGTATATTTTTTATACTGCCTAGTTTTAATATTGTAGGATTGGATATCAGGATTAAAAGGCCCTTTGTATCTTTTACGGGCAACCTGGTTGCTGCTTTCCCAAGTATCATTAAAAAATATTTCTCCGCTCAACGGGTGTTCGAACAAACCATGATCATACTGGAAAAAATGATCTCCAAACAAACGTTGTGGCGTACCTCCAGTGATACATACAGTGTAGCCGGATATTTGACCCGTTCGGGTTGAAGTAAAATAGATCTTTTGACTGTCCCAACTCCAACTGTTCACATCGTCATTGCCACTATGAAAAGTGAGTTGTTTTACTTCACCACCAGCCAGTGGCATAATGAAAACATCAGCATTGCCAAATTGTCTTCCGGTAAAAGCAATCCATTTACCATCGGGCGAAATTTTGGGATTGGTTTCATACCCCTGCATGGCAGTTAAACGGGTGGCCTGGCCATCTTTAATTGCGGCTTTCCACAGGTCGCCTTCAAAACTGAATACCACAGTTTGTCCGTCTGGTGTTAAACAGGGATTTGATAAAAAATAGGCTTCACTTTTTTGGGCATTCAGCGAAAGGGTGGCCATGCATGCGATTGCTGCGAAAAGCTTTCTCATTCCGTATAGTTTTGATTGGATATACAATATAAGGCTTTACGCAATTGTATAAAACTAAAATCTATATACGGTACGAGAAGCTTTTGGAAAGCTTTAAACTTTCCAAAAGCCGGTGGTTAGTTATACTACCACATTGATCATTTTACCTTTAACAAAAATGAATTTCTTTAGGGGCTTACCCTCCATCCATTTTTGAATGAGTTGGTTTGAGAGGGCAATTTCCTGAACTTCTTCCGGACTGGTATTTAATGCGATGTTAATATTAGTTCGGACTTTGCCATTGATACTTACCGGGTATTCCTTGGATGATTCGGTTACATATTTTGCTTCGAATTCAGGATAAGAAGAATCTAGTATAGAATTACTGTTACCCAATACAGCCCAAAGTTCTTCGCTGATATGCGGGGCATAGGGTGTAAGCATAATGAGTAATTGCTCAAGTATTTCGCGTTTATTGCATTTCATGTCGCCGAGTTCGTTTACACAGATCATGAAGGTGCTAACGGCAGTGTTGAAGCTGCAACGTTCCGTATCGTCTTCAATTTTTTTGATTGTGCGGTGCAATATTTTCAGTTCGGCATCTGTGGCCTTTTCTTCGTTCCACACCTTGCCTTTCATCTCATCAAAAAATAAGCGCCAGAGTTTTTTCAGGAATCGGTGAACGCCTTCAATACCTTTAGTATCCCAGGGTTTACTTTGATCTACGGGGCCGAGGAACATTTCGTACATGCGGAAGGTATCGGCACCGAATTTATTTACCAATTCATCGGGGTTAACTGTGTTGAATTTGGATTTGGACATTTTTTCGACTTCGGAACCGCAGATATATTTTCCTCCGTCTAAAATAAATTCAGCATCTGCATACTCACCATTACGCCATTTTTTAAATGCTGAAACGTCCAGTTCAACACCATCTACAAAATTCACATCAACTCTGATAGCGTCTGTTTCTTCAATTTTGTACGCACTACCATCTATTAAACCGTTGGAAACAAATTTGTTTGTACCCTTTACCCGATAAACAAATCTCGTACTCCCTTGTATCATCCCCTGGTTCAATAATTTTCTAAACGGTTCATCAAAACCAATATGGCCAAGGTCGTAGAGGGCTTTGGTCCACATACGACTGTATAATAAATGACCTACAGCATGTTCGGTTCCGCCAATGTAGAGGTCTACCTGGTTCCAGTAATCGCTTACTTTCCGGTTGCAGAAAGTTTCGTTGTTGTGTGGATCCATGTAGCGAAGAAAATACCAGCTGCTACCTGCATAGCCGGGCATGGTATTAGTTTCCAATTCATTTGCTACCCATTCAGGAATATTCGCCAACGGCCCCTCACCTTCTGGACCCGGGCTATAGTTTTCTACTTCGGGCAATAACAAAGGCAATTCGGTTTCAGGTAACGGAACAGCTATGCCATTTTTCCATTGAACAGGAAACGGTTCACCCCAGTAACGCTGGCGGCTGAAAGCGGCATCACGCATTTTATAGTTCACTTTCTTTTTGCCAATATCCATTTCTTCGAGCTTGTCATTTACAATACCAATGGCATCGCGCATGACCACTCCATTTAAAAATTCGCTATTACTAAGTTTGGCCTCTTTGGTTGGATTGGCTTCTTTACCATCGTAATAGTTGCCAATGATATTGGTGATAAGTATGTTGAAGTGTTGCGCAAATTTATGGTCGCGTTCATCGCCGCAGGGTACACCCATAATAGCTCCGGTTCCATAACCGGCCAATACATATTCGGATATCCAGATGGGGATTTGTTTGTGATTGAAGGGATTAATTGCATAGGAGCCGGTAAAACATCCGTTTATTTTTTTTTCTGCCTGCCTTTCTCTATCGCTACGGCTTTTTACATAGGTAATGTATTCTTCTACTGCCTGCTTTTGGTCATCACTAGTGATCTGTTTAATCAGTTCATGTTCAGGGGCAATTACCATAAAGTCTACGCCAAAGATGGTATCGGGTCGGGTGGTGTAAACAGTAAGTCGTGAGTCGTGAGTCGTGAGTTCCTTACTGAGGTTTGACAATTTCCGGGTCACGATAGAAAAAGATATTTCCGCCCCGTAAGATTTACCAATCCAATTCGTCTGCATTTCTTTCATGGCTTCGCTGAACTCGATGGTTTCGAGGCCGGAGAGCAAACGATCAGCATATTCTGTTATGCGCAAATACCATTGGCGCAGTTTCTTTTTTACTACGCGGTGTCCACCGCGTTCACTGACACCATTTACTACTTCATCATTCGCTAATACGGTGCCCAAAGCCTCACACCAGTTTACTTCGCCAATACCGCAAAAAGCAATACGGTATTTCATAAGAATATCCTGTTGTTCTTTTTCGGTAAATATTTTCCATTCTGTTGAGGTAAATTTTATAGAAGCATCGGCCGGACATTCATGTATACCATTTCCATTTTTTTCAAACTCGCCGATCAAAAGCATTAAGCATTCAGCTTTCTTCGTTTGGCGGTTATAAAAACTCTTGAAGAGTTGTAAAAATATCCATTGCGTCCATTTGTAATAGCCAGGTTCACAAGTACGCACTTCCCTGTCCCAATCGTAACTGAACCCGATATTATCTAACTGCTTCCTAAAATTATCTATATTCTGCATTGTGCTGGTGGCAGGATGTACTCCATGTTCTATAGCATACTGTTCTGCAGGTAATCCAAAAGCATCATACCCCATGGGGTGCAATACGTTAAAGCCTTTCAGCCGTTTAAACCGGCTGTAAATATCAGAAGCGATGTAGCCCAAAGGGTGCCCTACATGCAAACCCGCACCACTAGGATAGGGAAACATATCCAATACATAAAATTTAGGTTTGTTACTTTCATTACTAACCTTGTATACACCGGATGCTTTCCATTTATCCTGCCATTTTTTTTCGATTGCCTTGAAATTGTATTCCATACCCATGGTCCCTAAATGAGAACTTTTATAGTTGATTAATAATTTTTTCGTGCCTTCATGTAAAATAAAGATGCTATGTTTCTGCAGCACAAGTGTTCGACGCAAGAACAACCTGATCGTAGCCCCAAAGTCGGGTTAAAAACAATACTAACAATTCTTTAACCCTATTCCGGCCGGAAAGCTATATTTTCATGAGTAAAATGAACGTTAGAATGGCTACAAATGTAAGTGTTTAGGCCGTACATTTGTTCAACCGCTATCCCTTTCCATTGTATGGGAAAGGGGGAACTCAGATTTAAATTTTTTAGCATGGCAATCACCGGAAAAGCATCCCTCAAACGCAGTAAGCCCAATTACGTTTTCAGTATTGTGGGTGTAGCATTGGTTTTATTGATTATGGGTATTATGGGCTGGTTTTTTTTAAACATCAGTTCGGTGGGCAATGCTTTTAAGGAAGATATTCGTTTAAGTGCTTATTTGCGCACATTAAACAAAGACACGATTGGCCAGATACAACAGTTTATTGCCAACAAACCTTACGCTAAAAATGTCACCTACGTTGATAAGCTTTCGGCCAAACAGATATGGAACAAGGATAATAACGAAGACTGGGCTAAAATTCTTGACGTGAACCCTTTACCCGAAAGCATTGATTTTTATGCCAAGGCCAATTATGTAAATACCGATAGCCTCACAAAAATATCCAGCGAGTTAATGGCCGCTTATGGCAACCAGATAACTGACCTTCAATACCCGCAAAGCCTGGTAACCAACCTGAATGAACGTGCTTCTAAGATTGGGTTAATCTTCCTTGTGGTTGCCATTATACTTTGTTTGATCGTAACTTTCAGTATAGACAATACCATAAGGCTGGCCATGTTCAGTAACCGGTTTCTGATTAAAACCATGCAAATGGTAGGTGCCACCCGCAGTTTTATTGCAAAACCCTTGAATATGCGCGCCCTGTTTAATGGGTTGATCAGTTCCGGTATTGCTATCTTTTTATTATTTATGCTTATAAGTTGGGCTGAGAGCCAGTTTCCACAGTTAAAAACCATCCGTGATATTAAACTTACACTAATATTATTTGGTGGACTGATTGTGCTTGGTGTGGGTATTTCTATTTACAGTACACACAGAAGTGTACTGAAATATTTGAAGATGAAACTCGATGAACTATATTAATCAATTATGCATTGTTTATCTTCCATGCACTTTCTAAATTTTTATTTTGCAACCAAAAAAACTGAATGAAATGAGCGAGCAAAAACAAAACGTAAATTCTCCTTTATTTGCCAAAGAAAATTTTACCTGGATGTTGATTGGCGGAGTAATCATTGCATTGGGTTTTTTTCTGATGAGTGGGGGCAAAAGCAGCGACCCAAAAGTGTTTGATACCAAAGAAGTGTATAGCACAACGCGTATTACCATCGCGCCGATTCTAATTGTATTGGGATTGATTGTGGAGATATATGCGATCTTTAAAAAAGCTAAAGCAGCGTAAGTAATTTGGGGTTTAGGGTTGAAGATATTAATTATCATAAAGCGGTCCCTGCACCGCTTTATTTATTTTATTCATGCCCCGAATGCGTACTTTTACCTTACATACTATATCCAAAATAACTGCAAACAACAAACTCAAATTAACCTCTATGAGCATTTTCGAAACTATTGTAATAGCCATTGTAGAAGGATTGACCGAATTTTTACCCATTTCTTCTACCGGCCATATGATTATTGCCAGTTCGATACTGCATATTTCCACCGATCCGTTTACAAAATTGTTTGAAGTAGCCATTCAGTTTGGCGCCATACTTTCGGTTGTAGTACTCTATTGGAAGAAATTCTTCCCGCTGAACCGTTTGAATTTTTACCTTAAATTAATTGTGGCTGTAATACCTGCCTTGGCATTAGGTGCCATTTTTTCTAAAAAAATTGATTCCTTATTAGAAAGCCCCTTGACCGTATCCATCACCATGCTGGCAGGTGGTGTAATACTCTTATTTATTGATTCGCTTTTTAAACAACCTACCGTTGAAAAAGAAGAGAACATCAGTTTATCCAAAGCTTTTACCATCGGTGTTTGGCAATGCCTGGCCATGATTCCGGGAACCAGTCGTAGTGCGGCTAGCATTATTGGTGGTATGCAACAGAAACTGACCAGGAACCTGGCTGCAGAATTTTCTTTCTTTTTAGCCGTGCCAACCATGGCTGCAGCAGCCGGTTATAAATTATTAAAGGCATGGAAAGAAAACCCGGAATTGTTAAAAAATAAAGATAATCTCATTGCACTCGGTTTGGGTAACGTAATTGCTTTTATAGTAGCATTATTGGCTATTAAATTCTTCATTGGATTTTTACAGAAGCATGGCTTCCGCTTATTTGGTTGGTACCGGGTGATTGTAGGTACCATTTTATTGGCTCTGGTATTGACGGGATATTTGAAATAGCTATTACTAAGCTTATTATTTTTAGTCACGAATACACAGTAAAAGTTGTGCTACTCTGTGTATTTTGAGGCACAAACAGCAACACAAAAATCTCTTGGATACCCTATCTTTAAAAGACAAAACCAACCGCATGAAAACTGCTTCTAAAAAAGTAATTAACGGCTGGGCCATGTACGATTGGGCCAACAGTGTTTACAGCCTGGTTATCACCTCTACTATTTTCCCCGCATATTATGAAGCGGTAACAGGCGATGGCAACGATGCCACATCCAATGATACCGTATACTTATTCGGGAGGGAGTTTGTTAATACTTCTTTATATACATATGCACTGGGCATCGCTTTTCTAATAGTGGCTATCATGTCGCCCCTGCTTTCTTCCATCGCTGATTATAGGGGCAATAAAAAAAGTTTCCTATTCTTTTTCTGTACCATGGGGAGTATCGCCTGTAGTGCCATGTTCTTTTTTGACAAGACCAATTTAGCGTATGGGCTTCTTTGTTTGATCATTGCCTGCGTAGGTTTTTGGAGCAGCCTGGTATTTTATAATTCTTACCTGCCTGAAATTGCGGCACCGGTAGACCAGGATAAAGTAAGTGCCAAAGGATTTGCGATGGGTTATATTGGTAGCGTGATTTTACAAATCATTTGTTTTGTTTTTGTAATGAAACCAGATTTGTTTGGCATAACCGTTGGCAAAGCCTCTCAAATTTCTTTCCTCCTGGTTGGTATCTGGTGGTGGGGCTTTGGGCAGTTCTCATTAAACCGTTTACCCAAAAGTGAACCTATTGGAAAAACCACAGACAGGGGCAGCGTATTTACCAATGGATACAAGGAATTGAATAAAGTATGGCAGCAACTTAAACAGATGCCGGTACTGAAAAAATATTTAGGTGCCTTCTTTTTTTATAATATGGGTGTGCAAACGGTAATGTTGGCTGCAACTTTATATGGCAAAAGTGAATTGAATATCCCTACTACCAATCTCATTATTGCCATTCTTATCATCCAGTTAGTTGCGATACCCGGCTCTTATCTAATTGCAAGCCTGTCTAATAAAATAGGCAACTTTAAAGCATTAATGTTTACCATATCCCTCTGGATCGTATTATGCATAGTGGGTTATTTATTACCAAGGGATGGTATCTATGAATTTTATGCATTGGCCGTTTTGGTAGGGTTTGTTATGGGCGGCATCCAATCACTCAGCCGCAGCACCTATGCGAAACTGATGCCTGAAACAAAGGATACCACTTCTTTCTTTAGTTTTTATGATGTAACAGAAAAAATCGCTATTGTTATCGGCATGTTCAGTTTCGGATACATTACTGAGTTAACCGGTTCACAAAGAAACTCGGTATTGGCATTGGTTATTTTCTTTGTTATTGGACTGATACTGCTGATTCTTGCCTCAGCCTCTCAAAAAAAACTGACACAGTAAAATGAAACTTTACACGATCAATACAGGTTACTTTAAACTGGATGGGGGTGCCATGTTTGGCGTAGTACCTAAAAGCATGTGGAACAAACTAAACACTGCCGATGAAAACAATATGTGTTCATGGGCACTTCGCTGTTTATTAATAGAAGACGGCAATCGTTTGATATTGGTTGATAATGGCATGGGCAATAAACAGGACCCCAAGTTTTTTGGTCATTATTATTTACATGGTGATGATTCACTGGAAACTTCTTTAGCAGCAAATGGTTTTAGTAAGGAAGATATAACTGATGTATTTCTTACGCATTTGCATTTTGATCATTGTGGAGGCAGTATTCTGAGGGATGGCGACAAGCTGGTACCGGCTTTTTCAAATGCCGTTTACTGGAGTAACCACGACCATTGGCAATGGGCCACGGTGCCAAACGAAAGAGAGAAAGCTTCTTTTCTCAAAGAAAATATTTTACCCATCAAAGAAAGTGGGCAATTGCAGTTTATCAACGTAACTGAAAAAGGCCTCGGCGCTAACGGAAAACTAAGCAGCACCCATTTTACAGATAACATTTCCGTACGCTTTGTCAACGGGCATACTGATAAAATGATGCTTCCACAAATCAGCTACAAAGGACAAACCATCGTGTATATGGCCGATCTGCTTCCATCTGTGGCACATTTACCTATTCCGTACATCATGGCTTATGACATGTTCCCCCTCACTTCAATGACGGAGAAAAAAACATTCTTACAGGAGGCTGTTGAGAACGATTATATCCTCTATTTTGAACATGATGCGGTTAATGAATGTTGCCGTTTACAGGCAACAGAAAAAGGTATCAGGCAGGAGAGCTGTTTCAGGCTGCAGGATATCTAACTACACAACCGCAGTGTTTTTTACTATACCCAATTTCAGTCATTTCACCGCGTAAAATCGGTGTTTTCCATGCCTGTCCCTATATCATCTGCTTTATCTTAGCGTTAGGAATTGTCATAAACGAAACCTATATCCAATGTCCAAAAACCAAATAGCGTGCTGCCCTAACTGTGGCGGGCGAATCCCTTTCAAGAAATTCGTACAGCTGAATAACTTTTCAGCTACCAATTGCGGCACCTGTAATGCCCGAATAGAAATTTCAAACCGCACGGCGAATGCGGTTATCGCAGGCATTTCGGGTGTTATTTCTGCTGCGTCAATCGTTCTGGGTGCTTATGCAGGATACAAAAATTATGGATCCTTATTAGGGGGATTATTGTCGGGTACCGGCGTGGCCGCCTTAATCATCTTTTTTATCTGTTGGTATGCATACCGGCATTCGGAACTCAACCGGATCTATTATGAATAATAATGCATTTATAGGTAAATGCCCTCGCATCAAAGCCGTGATTGTATAATCATGGCTTTCATTTTACCGGCATGGCTGCTCATTATAAAAATAAGCCGTATACTTGCGAATCTGCGGCTTATCAATGAATTTACATTATATACTGTTTATCTGAAACTGATCATCGAACTTAAGGGGTATCGCAAGTTCCGGTACTGCATCATATCTACTTTTATGCTGCCGACTACAATCGGGCTTTCTATGCGGAGGGGAATATGGTTTGCGTCATCGCTTACCCAAACAGTCATTTTTTCTCCTCCTTCAAACAGGGTGCCTTTTACCAGCAGCGGTTTGAATTTAATAGCATTGAATTTGCCGTATTTAGTTTTTATTACTTCCTTACCTAAATATTTTATGTACAGGTTATATATTTCATTATCAAGAAACATAGTAAAAGGAATCTTATCCCCCGATTGGTACCTACCAAAATCAATATTCCTTGCATAATAAATAGAACTTAACACATCCTGCGTACAGTTAGGTACTTTGAAAACTCCATTCGTAGTAACCGCTGTATTTGCCTGGTGGTTGAAGGTTACGTTCTCATATTTTTTAAAGCCTCCTTCATTAATATCGCGTACAAATTTTAAAGGTTGCAATGAAGCCGTATCTATATAACTTTCATAGCTGTCGCGCACTTTAAATATCCAGTCGTAACTGGGGTTTGAACTTCCGGATCCCAATACATGATAAACACGCCTGTTATTCAATTGTTCCCCGGTAATCGTAAAATTCGCAGAACCGGCATTTACATATAAACCTATTACAGAATAAAATACATTGAAAGTAATATTTTCACCATCCTGAAATGCACGGTTACGAATGCCGCAAAACTCTTCACCCGTAGAGAATGACTGTAAACTAAATATCAATAAAAGAAGTATACCGTTTTTTTTCACTTTACTTTACTCATTTGTTTCTAAATAATCTTATCCCTAATATAAACAAACTACCTGCAATAGCCGGTATGATCAGGTTTATAATCCAGATACCTGCCGCCGTTGCAATGATGCCTATGGTATTGGTGCTTAACAACCCGAAAAGCTGTATACTCACTTTGCCCCTAAAACCCAGTTCTGCCAAGGCAATTGTAGGTACTACAGCCAGCACTAAAAACATTACCGATACCATACAGGCGGCTTCTATCCAGGATACATTTACCTTGAACACCTGTAACAGAAGCACATACTGTACCACAAATACAACGTACCGGCAGGAAGAAAGAAATAAAATTCTTGTTAATTCTTTCCAATGAAAATTTTCCAGTTTCTGAACAAAGAATTTATGCTTTGCAATAAAAGGTATCTTTTCTAATGAGCGTATGAATCCTGACAAACGGAAATACAAAAGGATAAATAACACAATACCTACAGTGATGGCATAGATGAATCCATCTAACCAGGCTATAGATAACCCTTCTACCTGGTGCGAAGTATCGAGAATATGAAAACGCAGGTAGAGTAACGCCAGTAAGCCCATTGTAAATGTTACAACAATCTGGCTCATGCTACCCACGACCGACAGCACAATCCCGCGTAACCGGTTACCTTCTTCCAGAAAAATAGCTCTTCCGGCAGATTCGCCAATCCGGTTTAATGTATTAAAAGCAAGTGCCTGGCCGGAAAAAATAGCTCGGTATGCCCTTACAAAAGAAACATCCTGTATCCGGCTAATCAGAAACTGCCATTTTAATGCCTCAATACCCCAGTTAATGAACATAAAAAAAATCACCACCATCATCTTTCCAAGCTGGTCCCCTTTAAAAGCCGATTTGATCAATTCCCAGGATTGATGCACATCGGACTGCCGCTGTATTTGTTGGTATATAGAATATGTTAACCACACAAATAATACAGGCCCAACGAAATAGTTAAGGAATATTTTTAGTTTCTTATTCAGGTGTTATTTTTTATTAATACAAAGAACGGGGATAGTTTTGAGATAGAAAAACGGAGGATCGTGAGTGGTCAATAGTGAGTGGTCATTATCTTTATATTTTAGTTTCGGCGAAAGTGTACCGGATACTATATGGTGGCTACTCACGATTCCCATTTCCCTCAAAACACTGTATTTTCACCAAACAATGAAAAAGACAGAGATCATCTTAGGCATTGATCCGGGCACACAGTTAATGGGCTTTGCTTTGTTGCGCATAGAGAACAACCAGCCCCAGGTAATTTTAATGGATGTATTGAAACTCACCAAAGAAAAAGACATTTATGCCCGCCTGAATTTGATACATTCGAAAGTTTGTGAGTTAATCAAACTATACCAGCCTTCTACATTTGCTATTGAAGCACCTTTTTTTGGCAAGAATGTACAAAGTATGCTTAAACTCGGAAGGGCGCAAGGTGTGGCCATTGCTGCTGCCATGCAGGCAAAAATGACCGTGACCGAATATTCCCCAAAAAAAGTAAAACAATCTATAACAGGCAACGGAAATGCAGATAAGGACCAGGTATGGAAAATGCTCCAGCGCATTTTAAATATTGAAGAAAAACCTCAATATTTTGATGCCACCGATGCATTAGCTGTAGCCCTCTGCCACCATTACCAAACTTCGTCTGTGATGGGTAAAGCCATAAAAGGATTGAAAGGCTGGGATGATTTTATTGCAAAGAACCCGGGGAGGGTGAAGAAATAGTGATAAATGATAAGTGATAGCTTACCTGTTACAGTTTTTATTATGTAAGACATAACATCTTCCATTAAAAAACTTGTAATGCATTGGTGATTTTTTCTTGAACTTCTTTCAATTCGTCTGCAGACAATTTTAGTTTAGGCCGGTTAAAATTCAAATCATCTGCATTGTTAATGGGTATGAGATGAATATGTGCATGCGGCACTTCAAGTCCTACAACGCTTATACCACAGCGGTTGCAGGCAAAATTATTTTCTATAGCTTTTGCGATGGGCTTGGCAAATAAGAGCATTTGGGCCAAATACGCATCAGGCAGATCAAACAGTTTATCTACTTCTATTTTGGGCACGACCAATACATGTCCTTTAACCAATGGAAAAATATCCAGAAAAGCAAAAAAATGATCATTCTCTGCAATTTTATAAGAAGGAATTTCGCCGGTGATTATTTTTGAGAAGATAGTCATAACCCCTGCCCCCCTGAAGGGGAATTAGTTTATCAATTAAGAAAATTATTTTTAAGTGACCCACTTATACATTTAACAGGCGTTCAACTACCCGTTAATGGCCAGGGGGGGGTTACGCAGTTATTTCATCCACCCTAAATTTCATTACCCCATTAGGTGCCTGTATTTCAGCAACCTCCCCGCGGGTTTTGCCCATCAGGCCTTTACCTATCGGCGAGCCGGCAGATATTTTTCCTAATTTTAGATCAGCTTCTTTTTCGCCAACGATCTGGTAGGTTACCGTCTTTTTAGTGGCCATATTGGTGATGGTTACTTTGGTAAGAATAGTAACCTTGCTGGTATCTATAGAATTGGTATCTACAATCTTGGCATTGGCGATGGCTCCTTCCAATTGTTTAATCTTAGCTTCGAGCATACCCTGTGCCTCTTTCGCAGCATCATATTCAGCATTTTCTTTCAAATCGCCTTTTTCACGTGCCTCACCTATGGCCCTGGAAGAAGCCGGACGGTCAATGGATTTCATTCGGTGCAACTCTTCGCGAAGCCTGTCAAATGTCTCTTTTGTAACATACATAGTAGCGTCACTCATTATCTATCGGTTTAAAAGAGTCAAAAAAAATACAACGCCACATTTGATTGCAGCGTTGCAGGTAAAAATAAAAAATCTTTCTCATCTATGGGCATATTAGAGAGGGAGGATGAAAATAATTTGGTAAATCGGTAATCATTATTATATTTATAGTGTACTATTACACTAATACACTTAATTATGATCCATTTTTCCGGGGTATATTTTGGTTATGCCAGAAAACGGCCACTATATAAAAATCTGCAGTTACAGGTAGAAGCAGGACATATTTATGGTTTATTGGGGAAAAACGGGGCGGGCAAATCAACTTTATTAAAATTGATCTCCGGTCTGGTATTCCCCAGTTCCGGCAAAGTGGAGGTATTGGGCCAGCAGCCGGGTAAGCGGCAACCCGCATTTCTTGAAAAAGTATTTTTAATTCCCGAAGAGATTGAAACACCTGCAGTGGATGTACTCGCTTTTGCGGATGATTATGCCCCTTTCTACCCGAATTTTAATAAGCAACAGTTCCTGCAACTGCTGCAGGATTTTGACGTGCCGTTGATCAATCTTAAACAAATGAGCTACGGTCAAAAGAAAAAAACATGGATCGCATTAGGCATCGCGGCAAATACACAATTATTGATCCTGGATGAGCCGACCAATGGGTTAGACATCCCTTCGAAAAGGCAATTCCGTAAAATGTTGGCAGCAACTATAAACGACGAACGCTGTGTAATCATCAGTACCCACCAGGTACGCGACCTCGACAGCCTTATAGATAATATTTTAATTGTGGATGATGGAGAATTGATTGTGAATGCCAATATTGATACCATTACCCGAAAAATCTGTTTCAAACAATTTCTGAATGAAAAGGATGCATGGAACAGTATCTACTCAGAAAATAACCTGATGGGTACTTCTGCTGTGTTACTCAATGAGGATGAAGAGGATTGTGGCCGTATGGATATTGAATTATTCTTTAACGTTGCTGTTGCCAATAAAACAACCGTTCGAACATTATTCAGTTTAAATAATATTTCATGACTATTGATTTTAGCGTAAGCCGGTTCCTCTTAGTATTACGTAAGTTCTGGAAAGAAAATCGAAAAATATACTTGTTATATTCCATCGGTTTTTTTGGAATATTATTATTAGTTTATGGAATTATTGTGTTGACCTCGCTTCATACTATATTTCCAAGAGATTTACAACAAGTACTTTTTGTATTTGGTTTATTATTCGGAGGTAGTTTTTTCTCAGCTTCTTTTTATGGTTTCTTTGCCCAGCCATCCAGAAGTATCCAGTTTCTGCAGTTACCTGTATCGAATAGTGAAAAACTACTCCTGAGTTTTATGTTTACACAGTTTGTTTACTTCGTCACTTTCATGCTGATTTATCTTTTTACAGACATGATATTATGTTCATTTTACAACCAGTTTGTAGCTATGCCTGATGGTGTAAGGTCAACACAGCTTCCGGATTTTAAAGCAACGCGGCTTAACCTCGGCGATCTCAGAAATCTGCTTGCCATCCTTGCATTCTTCATGATAAGCAGCATAGCACATTTTGGCTCATTAGCTTTTACCAAGCATGCTTTCGTGAAAACAGCTATTGTATTTATTATTGTTTGGACTGCTCTTGGCTTCTACAATCAATACCTAATGTTGTTTTTGATACCGGTTGAAATCATGCCGCATGGCATGTTCTTTAATGACTCATTTCGTATTGGACCGGCTAAAGCTGCGTTAGGTTTGGTTACTTTATCTGAGCAGTGGTCACTTTCTATTTCATATATAATACCAGCAATTATTTATGCGACTTTCTGGACAGGCAGTTATTTTAAATTAAAAGAAAAACAGGTATAATCAGAGATCTACTTATTCATAATGGAATTTAATAATAACCAGGCAATTTATTTACAAATAGCAGATATAATCTGCGAAAAAATTCTGCTGCAACATTTAAGGCAGGATGAACGTATCCGATCGGTACGCGAAATGGCGGTGCAACTGGAAGTGAACCCAAATACTGTCATGCGTACCTATGATTTTCTTCAGGGGCTGGAAATCATTACCAACAAAAGAGGGATAGGTTACTACGTGTCTGCAGACGGAATTCAAAAGGCAACTGATTTCCGCAGATCAGCATTTTTACAGAAAGAAATGCCGCAATTTTTTAAAACAGCTACACTTCTCAATATTAATGTTGAAGAATTAAAAGACCAATACCTGGTTTATATTCAGCAGGCTCTTAAAAAATAGTATATGAAAAAAAGTACTGCTACCATTCTATTAGGCATAACCGGATTGCTGACCACACTTACTGCTGCTAACCTGAAACTCAGCAGCCATTAAAAACAGGGAAA
>JAYSXR010000228.1:0-10875 GCA_043717145.1 Chitinophagaceae bacterium
CATGTACCTTATGAAAGGGCCATCATGGCAATCCGGTTCAATGATTATTTTCTGGGAACCCAATTCCATCCTGAAGCGGATGCTTCGGGTATGAGTATGTACCTCCAAAGAGAGGATAAAAAACAAACCGTAATTGAAAACCATGGAGAGCCTAAATGGAAAAGTATGGTGGAGCAATTACAAGACCCGGAAAAGATCATGTGGACCTACGAACATGTTTTACCTAATTTTTTGAACCTAGCCTTGGGAGAACTGATCGAGGGTTAAAATAAGTATCATTTTACTTTTACTTTAATCCCTTTGTACATAGAAAAATACATTTGAGTGATCATCCCTTAAATACAAAAAAAGCCTCACTGCCGATTGATCAGGATTTTTTACTTTCAGGTAATAAATAAACGTGTATTTATGGTTCCAGAAATCAGAAAACATTTCAACGAAACGTTCACAAAAGAAAAATACCAGGCCTATTTAGCAGACCTGAACAGCAAACATCCCGATGCCATAGAATTCCGTATAGCCGAAACCCCGGTATTTGTTGATAAGAATTTTAAAGATAAAATACTGTCTGCCTGTGAAAATATTGTAGATGTAATTACGCAATATAATTTTAATACGCTCAGTTCGCATGCCATCCCTGATGAAGTAAGGGTACCCAATGAAAATGCACACACCCATTTTATCGCTTTCGACTTTGGGGTCTGTGAAAATGAACAGGGTGAACTGGAGCCCCAATTAGTTGAAATGCAGGGGTTCCCTACCCTGTTTGCCTACCAGATCTGGCACGATGAAGTAACAAGGCGGCATTTTACGATCCCTGAAAATTATTCTGCTTTCCTGAATGGCTTTACACCTGAAACCTATCAATCATTTTTAAAAGAGGTGATTTTAGGTAAATACCAACCTGAGCAGGTGATTTTACTGGAAATATTGCCACACGCACAAAAAACGAAAATTGATTTTTATTGCACTACAGATTATGTCGGTATACCGATTATATGTTTAACCGAACTGATTGAGGAGGGAAGAAAATTATTTTATGAAAATGGCGGAAGAAAAATTGAAGTGAAACGGATTTATAACCGCATTATTTTCGATGATTTACAGCAACAATCAACTGAAATACAGGAGAAAGGTAAATTATTATTTACCGAACTTGATGTAGAATGGGTGCCACACCCTAATTGGTTTTACCGAATCAGTAAATATACGCTGCCTTTCATCGACCATCCCTATGTGCCTAAAACACGTTTTTTAAACGAAATCAAAGAACTGCCTGCCGACCTGGAAAACTATGTTTTAAAGCCTTTATTCTCATTCGCAGGACAAGGTGTAGTAATTGATGTAACCAAAGCTGATATTGATAAAATAGCAGATCAGCAAAACTGGATACTGCAACGAAAAGTAAAATATGCAGCTATCATACCAACACCGGATATTCCCGCCAAAGTAGAGATCCGTATCTTTTATTTTTGGAAAGAAGGCGAAGCCAGGCCGGTTGCCACCAATAACCTGGCAAGGTTAAGTAAAGGAAAAATGATTGGTGTGAGGTATAACCAGGATAGGGAATGGGTTGGCGGAAGCCTGGCTTACTTTGAAGTGTAAAATAGCTCGCCTTATTATAAAAAGGGATTTTATTGCGCACCCTTTTCTCGCATATCCGCCATCAAAATGTATATAAAGATTATGCGATCGCCGGTATGTTTGGGTTATTCCTCCATTCGAACAATAGTTTTCATTCATTGTTATTCAACTTCGTAGTTTACGATACCAATTAATTCTGTATGAAGAGATTATTATTCACATGTTACTCCTTGTTTTCCTTTTCATTGTTTGCACAGCAAAATTATGAGATACAGGTATACGCATCCCCTACTATGACGAAGGGACAAACGATTTTCGAGCTACATAGTAACTACACAGCCAATGGTGGAAAGGATATTGTAAAAGGTGTATTCCCCTCCAATCATTCTGTGCATGAAACCGTGGAAATCACACATGGCATTACCGATAATTTCGAATTGGGGTTTTATCTTTTTACCAACTATACACCTAATCAAGGCTGGAAGGTGATTGGCACACATCTCAGGCCAAGAATTGCCGCACCGGATAAATGGAAACTGCCGGTAGGATTAAGCCTTTCTGCTGAGATCGGATGGCAAAGCAAAGAATATTCTGGTGAGACATTTAGTTTGGAGATACGGCCAATCATTGACAAAACTCTGGGTAACCTTTATCTATCCCTCAATCCGGTATTGGGTGTAACATTTCAGGGAGTTGACAAACCTTCGGCTCCCGCATTGGCACCAAATTTTAAAGCTGCTTATGCGGTTTCCAAAAAAGTGAGTTTGGGCACAGAATATTATGGCGACCTTGGTCCGCTAAACCAGTTTGAAAAACTACCTGAACAAAACCATGCCCTGTTTTTAGTGGCTGATTTATACCTTGACCCAAAATGGGAGATTAATTTTGGTCCGGGTTTCGGACTTACCGATGCTACGGATAAGCTTGTGATGAAATTGATTCTTGGCAGGCGTATTACCTGGGGCAAACGAAATAAATAATAGGTATAACTACAGTGGTTTCCTTATTATTAATCCGAGTCAAGAATTTATAAAACATTTCTATCATTAATAATTGCAAAGAAGCCTTTTATTAATTAACAAAACTCCACCAGAAACAGAAGCGTATCCACAAACCAGTACCGGGGTTGTCGTTAGTCATCAGATTGAGTTTGCTGAAAGAGAAGCCTTTCGCAATGTCTAGTGTATTCAGGTTTTCTACCCTAAAAAATCCTTTCAGGCTTTTGATGCGAAAATGAAGGAAGGCATTGATATCGGGCCTATTGCGGATATTATTTCCGTTCTGAACAAAATACTGCCCCAAAAACGGCGAATAATTATCTGCATGATAGGAAGAATTATACCTGATCTCAACTCCGGTTGAAAGGAAAAGATTGGTGCTGAAATTTCCTTCAAAAGCAATCCTGTTGCGCGTAAGCAAGAAAGGAATATTTACAGGTGGCTGGCCGGTTGTTTGTTGAATATGTATTTCTGTATACCAGTTCCAGTATTTAGATAACCGGAATTTCTTCTCTGCATTCAGGTGTAATACGTTAAACAGCGTGGCTTCCTGCTTGGCAGAAAAAAAGCTGTCGAAATACATGAAATTATTCACAGCAAAATATTCGCCTCCCAATTTCCAGCCATTTCGCGGGTTCTCATACAGGGCAAATACACGGATGGTGTTCTCTTTGCTAAAATCAGCATGTTTAGCGACCGGGAAACGGCTTAGCGGATCAAGAATAAAAGAAGGTGAACGGTTCACATTCTGAAAACCGATATTGAAGTAGCCCAACTTCTTACCCAACGATCTTTTCATACTTATATAGGCTGCATAATCACCCGCATTCTGGCCATTTAAGTACAACTGGCCATTGGCTTCAATATCCCATACCTGGCTACGGGTTCTGTTACGGTATTCACCCAAAGCGAATACATTGTAATAATTCTTTGTAGTAAGCTCATTAAAAGTGCCTTTTAAATTCTGTAAAGCAATACCGGCTTTTAAAAACTGGCTAAGGTTCTTTTTCTCGGGGAATGAAATCAGGCTGAATTCATTAGTTAAATCCCGCCAAGCATCTTTAAAGGAGAGTGAATCCAGCGTAGTGGTATAGTTAAAATAATCTTTATACCTGGTAGTATCTACAAAATTATCAAAATAATTATAGCTACTCTGCGTTAAGCGTAAAGTATGTTCTATCCGTAATCGCGGATAAAATAATTTGTATGTAACAGAGTCTGTTACCAATGAATCTTTTGTGCCAATATCAAAATGATGCCGCAATAACACGGTAGCTGCTTTATAAATATTTCCTGTACTTACTTTGGTATTAAAAGGATTGCGGCCCGCTGTACCGGCTCTGCCAATTCTTGTCTCTAACTCATAAGGGTCATTCAATGCGAGGCTGTCCAATTTTGCTATATCCTGCAGTCCGCCATTTTCAGAAGAGGCAGTCTTATTAGAAAAATAGATAAAATATGCTTCGTATTTTTTATTCAGTGTCTGGTAATGAGAAGTGAACCGGAAATTATTCTGACTGGCATTTTGGTTTTTCAGGTTACCGGGCGCATTACTAAATCGGTATTCTAACGAAAAATTAAAATTACTTTTCTTGTTTTGTGTATGTACAAAATTGATAAGTTGTTCAGCCTTACTGCCTAATACATAAGCCAGCTCGGTAAAGGGCCGTGTGGTTTGGTAAAATTTTGTATTCTCAGCAGTAAACTGATAAATATCATATTGATGAAATCCTGCATCGAACCCGGCTTTCATCCTCGGGTTGAAAAAGAAAGACTGGGCGGCTGTGCCGTAATTACCCAGGGTATGGTAATAATAGGGTAATGGAAACCGAACTGTAAAATCATTTATGGAAGAATCAAGGGTACGTAGACGGGTAGAATCGTAGTAATGATAAAAAATAGTAATGGAATCAGCGTTCCGGTCCCTTCTCTGCAATGAATCTTTTCCGCTACTTCTTTTAATGGGCCTGCCCTGGCTATCATAAGTCATATTGGCGCCCTGCTGCAGGTTGGTTAACTGGCCAGACGACCTGACCTGTGCCAGTAACTGTTTATTACCAACCAGTAATAAAATAAATAAAATCAGTATGATTTGCCTTAATGGTAAACGCATGCTTACAAATGTGCTGTAAAATAACGGTAAAGAGGCTAAGCAGAGAGTTAAAAGTTAATAGCAACTCCCTGGGGCTACAATGACCTTACCAACTCAGTAAATAACAAGGTTAGCTTTGGTTCTGCGTCTTTAGCGGCTTGTAATACTTCTTCATGGGTAATGGTATTTTCTTCTTCGCGGATACCGATATCGGTGATCACACTCATAGCAAATACCTGCATACCGCTATGAATGGCGGCAATGGTTTCCTGCACAGTGCTCATCCCTACAGCATCGCCACCTAAAATATGGATTAGCTTGTATTCGGCACGGGTTTCGAATGTAGGGCCGGTTACGCCCGCATATACACCTTGTTTCAGTTCAATATGATTGTCTTTGGCAATCTTCTGAACTTTGCTGATGAGTGCTTTGCTATAAGGTTCACTCATATCAGGAAAACGGGTGCCCAGCTTGTCTTCGTTCTTACCTAATAAAGGGTTCCCGGTAAATAAACTGATATGGTCATTAATAACCATCAGGTCGCCTATTTTAAAATCTTTATTTACCCCGCCCGCGGCATTTGACAATAACAATGTTTCCACACCCAATAACCGCATCACCCTAACCGGATAAGCGACCTGTTGCGGCGTATAGCCTTCGTAATAATGAAAACGGCCGGCCATGACCCATACTTTTTTACCACCTAATTCACCAAAGATCAGCCTGCCTTTGTGGCCCTCTACCGTGCTTACCGGAAAATGCGGGATATCATTATAAGGTATTTCTTTTTCGCTCACAATATCATTGGACAGATTACCCAAGCCACTGCCTAAAATAATTCCTATTGAGGCTTCCTTACTAACCAATCCGTGGATAAAATCCACGGTATCCTGTAGCTGCTGCATTGTTTCTGACATGTGCTTGTATTAAGTTGGCAAATATAAAGATGTGACTGTTGAATATGAATGGTAAGTAAAAAAAAGGCCATCCAGCTGTGCTGGATGGCCTTATAGTAGGTTAAGAAAGTTCAGTGTTAAATTAACTTAAACGCTTAACGTTAACGGCGTTTAAGCCTTTACGTCCTTCTTGTACATCAAAAACTACTTTGTCATTAGCTTCGATCTGGTCAACCAGGCCATTTGCATGTACAAAAGTTTCTTTGTTGGAATTATCATGCTTGATAAAACCAAAACCTTTTTCTTCGTTAAAGAACTTTACAGTTCCGGTGATTTGTGTGTCCATTTGTAAAAATTGTAAAATTTATTAAGGCGCGAAGGTAACACCCAAATCGTTACTATCCTAATAAATATGTATCTATCCTGTTAAAATGCAGATTGTCTGATAGAGGTATTAAATTTATAACTTATTATTAATCTTATAGTTATGTTTTAAAAAACGGTCGTTCATGCAGTGTTCATGTGTTTCGTATGCGAAATGGTTAGGGTAACTTATCTTAGCGAAATACTGCTTCAAACTAAAATTTTCTTTAATGAAACAACTGATCAGCTTTTCTGTTTCGCTTATTTTATTATCTGCCATATCAGCTCAAAAAATAACTTATAAAGTATCATTTCCAAATGCCATTCACCACGAGGCACGTGTAGAATTAATGGCTAGTGGTATACCCCCAAAGCCTGCCATCTTTAAAATGAGCCGTTCTTCCCCGGGCCGCTATGCCACTCATGAATTTGGAAAAAATGTCTATGATGTTTCCGCCACGGACAATACCGGCAAAAGCATTATAGTAAATAGGCTTGACGGGGATGTGTATGAAGTACCGAAACATACAGGTACGCTTACTATCGCCTACACCTTATATGGTAACTATGCAGATGGCACTTATGCGGGTATCGACCCTGAAAGTATCCACCTGAATATGCCCGCCAGCTTTATGTGGATGAAAGGAATGGACAATACACCGATTGAGATCAGCTTCGACTTACCCAAAGAAAACAAGGCTGTTATCGCGACACAATTGGTACCCACTAATAAGCCGAATACATTTACTGCACCCGGACTTCAATATTTCATGGATAGTCCCACTAAAATAGGCGACCTTGTTTTCAGGCAATGGGCGATCAGTAACCCTAATGGAAAAAATTTCACCATGCGCATTGCCCTGGAATCAGCAGCAACACTCTCACAGGCCGATGAATTGGCAGGAAAAGCAAAAAAAATTGTAGAGGAAGCAAGGGCTGTATATGGCGAGTTCCCGGATTATGATTATGGCACTTATACTTTCATTGCCAGCGCCACTCCATTTGTTCAGGGGGATGGAATGGAACACCGCAACTCTACCATGATATCCATACCCATGAATACTTTTCGTGCCGGAGATTTACAGGAAGTTTTTGCACATGAATATTTTCATAACTGGAACGTAGAACGCATAAGACCCAAAACACTCGAGCCATTCAATTTCGAGAAAAGCAATATGAGCGATGAATTATGGTTTGCTGAAGGGTTTACGCAATACTATGGTGAGCTTTTATTAGCCCGCACAGGGTTAAGTAAAGAGAAAGATTACCTGGCAACATTAGCCGGCCTTATCAACGTTAAATTAAATTCCCCGGGGGGCAAATTTTATTCACCCGTGCAGGCAAGTAACCATGCAGTATTTGTAGATGCGGCTGTTTCTATTGATAAAAACAATTATACCAATATGTTCGCATCCTATTATCCATATGGAGCGGCGATTGCTTTGGCACTGGACCTGGAATTACAAACAAGCTATCACAAAACCATTGATAGCTACATGCAGGCTATGTGGAAACGTTTTGGCAAAACAGAAATACCCTATACCTTAATAACCATGCAGGAAACGTTGGCGTCTGTTACTGATGCTTCTTTTGCTGCGGGATTCTTCAGTAAATATATTACTGGCCACGCTGCCATCGACTATGCCGGTCTTTTGGCTAAGGCAGGTTACGAATTAATAAAAGCCAATGAAGGGAAGCCGGCAATTGGCATTAATACCCGCGTAAATGAACAGGGTAAATTTATCATCGTCAGCAATACTACCAAAGGTACTGCCGCCTATGAAGCGGGGTTAGATGTAAACGATGAATTAGTAATGCTGGATGAAATTAGTGTTAAAAATGCCACTAATCTCACTAATTTCCTTCAGGCAAAAAAACCGGGCGACGCGGTCGTGGTTACGTATAAACACCGCGATATTGAGAGGCATACAACCCTTATTTTGAAAGAACAACTAACACCCGCTATCGTGTCCTTTGAACAGATCGGCAAACCAGTTACGGATGATATGAAAAAAATCAGGCTGACCTGGTTTAGCAGTAATATAAAATAATTGTAAAATAGTAACAGCATAAAATATATGCGCCCATTTCAACTAATACCTTATTATGTTCGGTCTATCTTATTTAGATATTTCTGCAGGCCTTGGCTTGTGTGCAACTGCCCTGTTAACTTTCAATTTTTTATTGGGAATGATGTTAAGTACTGGTTATAAAAGATCTACTTATTGGCAAAAAATACCTGCCGGCCTGAAAAAAATAAATATTGACAACCTGCATAACCAGACAGCTTATGTGGCGTTAGTATTTGTCTTGCTACATCCTTTATTTTTAATTATGGATAACGCGAATAAATTCAATGTTGTGGATGTTTTTTTTCCATTACATGCCCCAACACAAAATTATATTGTTTTTTTAGGCAGCCTGAGTATGTATGCATTGATTATCGTTATCATCACAACGCAAAAAGTAATCAAACAGAAAATAAGTTTTAGAACCTGGAAAAATATTCATTTACTATCTTACGGTACAGCACTGCTATTCATTTTCCATGGTTTGTTAATGGATCCGCTGTTAAAAAACAGGCCAACCGATTGGCTGGATGCAGAGAAATTTCTTTCAGAAGCCTGTTTGTTAGTATTGCTTTTAGCGGGTATTATCCGTTACAAATATTACTTAAAAAATAAAGTAGCCAATAAAAGAACCCTGCAATGAGTAATGCTGATTTCAAAATGCTAATTGAGAATAAAGTCACAGATTTTTATTCTGGTGAACCTGATTTTATGCTCTTATCCACGTATAAAGAATTGGTAAAAGACCATACTTATTTTGATTTTGTAATTGAAAGTCATAATTGCGGCTTTTTTTACCAGCGCTCCCTGCACCTATACAGCTATTCGCATAACCGGGAATTTAATGATATTGACTACGTAAATACTTTACTAAAACAGGAATACGGAGAAATGTTTACAAGCCTGGAGGCTTTTGGCCAGGACCTGTTCGGTAACCAATTCTGTTTTGACACCAGTGAAAATAAAATTGTATTCTTTACTACTGAAACCGGTAAAAGAGAAGTGATTGCTTCGGATTTTGAAAATTGGTTAACGGTCTTTTATAAGCACTTCAGCTATTATATCGGTCCTACCCTAATGAAAGAATGGTATGTCAGCAACCAGTTAGGTTTTAATCAACGGTTATGTCCTAAAACGCCATTTGTGGGTGGTGGCGAGTTTGCAGCGGGTAATTTATATGCCGGCACTTTTCCTGATTATATTAATGCCTACCTTGCTATTGCAACACAAGTATATCATTTACCAGAGGGAACAAGGGTAAAAATTGAGGTCCAGAAAAAATAGCGGGTAATGGCAATAACCCTTAAAAGGATTTTTTGGAGTAGTTTTAAACTGAATAATATCATTTCCATGTTAATCGCTCATTTTTCTTCTTTACTGCTTATTATTATTTTTGTTGCAGCAGCGGCTGCCATATGGGTAGCAGGCACCCGTATTACATATGCCACTGATTATATTGCGCAACATTTTTCGCTGGGAGAAGCCTTTGGCGGTCTGGTATTACTGGCGATTGTAACCAATCTTCCGGAAATAGCCATTACGGTTGTAGCAGCTTATCACAACAATATGGACATGGCTATAAGCAATATCCTTGGCGGTATTGCCATACAAACGGTGGTATTGGTATTGATAGATATTTTTGGCGTTGGAAAACTGGGGCCACTCAGTTTCAAAAGCACATCATTTATTTTATTGTTGGAAGGCGTGTCGCTCATTTTTATTCTAACCCTGGTGTTGATAGGAAAACAGTTTTCTCCCCACCTGATTTTTTTCAGGACTACACCTTTTGAATGGCTTATCGTGGCAGTTTGGCTGGGAAGTATTTACATGATATCAAAGCAAACCGCTTCCCCCAACCCTCACCCACGCAAAACTATGTATGCACATGAAGTTAGGAATGAGAATGACAAGCCCGCTAATGCCATGCAAAAAAAATCTTTCCCTTCAGTGAAGCCTGCATTGGTGGTTTTTACTGTTTGCGCCCTCATTACGCTGGTTGCCGGTTGGGCATTGGAAGAAACCGGGCAGATATTAGCCGATAGGTTCCATATGGGCGGTGTTTTGTTTGGAGCTACTTTTCTGGCATTAGCTACTGCGTTACCTGAGATATCTACGGGTATTGCCTCTGCAAAAATTAAAGATTACCAGATGGCTGTAAGCGATATTTTTGGCGGCAATGCTTTTTTACCGGTTTTATTTATCGTGGCTTCCATCATCAGTGGTAATGCCATACTTCCCTCGCTGAAACCTTCGGATATCTATTTAACCTGTATCGGCATTTTACTCACCGGCATTTATATGATTGGAATGATCATCCGCCCAAGGAAACAATTCCTGTATATGGGAGTAGATTCCATTGTAGTTTTAATCGTATACGCAATAAGTGTTATTGGATTATTATTCCTTATTTGATTTTGTTGCTGGTATCAAGCCTCCGCCTTCTCGTTACGTAAAGCGAAATAAGCCCATAATGCACTTGCAATCATAAACACAGAACCCAGCAGGAAAGAGACCCCCGGAAAATAAACCGGCGCATCGGTTCGTGTGAAGTAAGCAAACAAATTTGTCATCAATGGAGGGCCAATAATAGAAGTGGCACTCATCAAACTGGTTAAGGCACCTTGTAATTCGCCCTGCTCATTGGGCGGTACATGTCCGGAAATGATGGATTGTAAGGCTGGTCCTGCAATACCACCCAGGCAATACGGAACCAAAAATACAAACATCATCCAGCTCTGCGATGCGAAAGCAAACAGCAGTAACCCGAGTGAATATAAGCCCAGCCCGATGTACACACTTTTTTCATTTCCTATTTTAGGATTAATCACTCGAACCAATCCGCCTTGTACCACACTTACCAATAATCCAACCAC
>JAYSXR010000229.1:0-3575 GCA_043717145.1 Chitinophagaceae bacterium
GTTATATCGCTAAACCCTATCAACCATTTAGGTTTTTTTTTAAATCGTGTAAAATCCAGCTGGTCTATTATCCGGCTCATACCATAACCACCGCGGCCACATAAAACAGCTTTAACATCCCCATCATCCAGCATCGCCTGCATATCCTGTAATCTTTCTGTATCCGTTCCTGAAAAATAATGGAATTGGCTGCCGAGTGTTTTCCCCATTTTTACCTGGTAGCCCCATTGCTGTAAAACGGCCATACAGGTGGCGGCTTTATCCTTTGGCATATATCCTGAAGGGCAAACTATGCCAATGGTATCTCCTTTTTGCAGATAAGCTGGAATTTTGATCATTTGACAATATTACTGAACGGATTTTATAAAGAGGATACTGCTTACCAAACGATTGCTTATTTTTGTACACTTTCCAATAAAGGATTACGATTTATAGAAATGCATACTCCAAAAAGATATTTAATTACTTCTGCCCTCCCTTACGCCAATGGTTTAAAACATATTGGCCACCTGGCAGGTGCTTATTTACCGGCAGATATTTATGTGCGTTACCTGAAAGCCCAAAAGCGGGATGTTGTTTTTGTTTGCGGCAGTGATGAACATGGCACCGCCATTCCAATACAAGCTACCAAAGAAGGAACGACCGCCAGGACTATCATTGATAAGTATCACCCCATTATGGAACAGAATTTTAAGGACCTGGGGATTGCATTCGATATTTATCATCGTACCAGCTCTTCTTTACATCATGAAACCGCCCAGGAGTTTTTTACCAAACTCAATGATAATGGCGATCTGGAAATAAAAGAAACCGAACAATATTTTGATGAAGAAGCCAACAGTTTTCTGGCAGACAGGTACATAAAGGGCACCTGCCCAAACTGCGGCTATGCCAATGCGTATGGTGATCAATGTGAGAATTGTGGCAAGAGCTTAAGTCCCGATGAACTGATTAACCCGGTAAGTACTTTAAGTGGCAACAAACCTGTAAAAAAAGCCACTAAACACTGGTACCTGCCATTGAACAGGCATGAAGGTTTTTTACGCGAATGGATATTGAAAGAACATGCCAGCGATTGGCGTGCTACTGTTATCGGTCAATGTAAAAGCTGGATTGATGGGGGATTACAGCCCCGTGCCGTAACCCGCGACCTGGATTGGGGTGTTTCATTACCCGATTCGGTAGAAGGCGGTAAAGGGAAAGTATTATATGTGTGGTTTGACGCACCTATTGGTTATATCAGTGCCACCAAACAATGGGCATTGGATAATGGAAAAGACTGGAAGCCATATTGGGAAGACAAAGACACCAAACTCGTGCATTTTGTAGGTAAGGACAATATTGTATTCCATTGCATTATTTTTCCTGTAATGCTGAAACTGCATGGCAATATTTTACCGGATAATGTTCCCGCCAATGAGTTCATGAATTTAGAGGGTGATAAGATGAGCACCAGCCGCAACTGGAAACTGGAGATGCAGGATTATATCGACGATTTCATTAACAAAGAAAATGGCGGAAGCCAGATGGCAGATGTATTACGTTATTATTTAACGCAGATAGCCCCTGAAACCAAAGACAGTGAATTTACCTGGCAGGGGTTCCAGGATGCCAATAACAGCGAGCTGGTAAGCATTTTTGGCAATTTTGTTAACAGGGCATTGGTGCTCATGCACAAGCTATGTAAAGGAAAAGTGCCACCCTTGCATTTGGATATACTTACTGACCTCGATAAAACAACTATTGAGGAAACAAAAAGTACCAAAGAAAGAGTAGAAGACCTCTTGGAACAATACAAATTCAGGGAGGCTTTATTTGAAGTGATTAACCTTGCCAGAACCGGTAACCAATACATGCAGAAGAAAGAGCCATGGATTATAGCGAAACAGACAAGTGATAACGGACAACCCACAACCGAAGCCCAGCAATCCATTGATAATACGTTGCATATTTGTTTACAATTATGTGCAAACCTGGCTGTTCTCATCAATCCGTTCCTCCCATTCACCGCGAGGAAAATGTGTTACCTGATGAAGGTAGTTGACAAAATGCTCGATTGGGAGAACGCTGGCAAAATAAAGCTCTTGAGTGTTGGCTATTCACTTCGTTCACCGGAATTATTATTCAGGAAAATTGAAGATTCAGAAATAAGTTATCAAATTGAAAAATTAAAAGCGGCAGTTATAAATCGTGAATCGTCAAAGGTGAACAAAGAAAAAATTATGGAAGAAGTTACTCAACCAGCCACCGAAGAAAAGAAAGAAATCCCTGTAAAACCTGAAATTATTTTTGAAGATTTTGCAAAGATTGATTTGCGTGCAGGAAAAATCGTTAGTGCAGAAAAAGTAGAGAAAGCAGATAAATTATTAAAACTACAGGTAGATCTTGGTTTTGAAACAAGGACCATCGTATCGGGCATTGCGCTTCATTTTACACCCGAAGACATTGTTGGCAAACAGGTAACGGTTGTGGTAAACCTTGCCCCGCGTAAAATGAGGGGAATAGAAAGCAATGGTATGATCTTAATGGCCGAAGACAATTCAGGTAAACTTCATTTTATCAATCCCGAAACAAATATCAATCCCGGGGCAGGGGTGAGTTAATAGGAAGGTTAAAGAAGTTAAAAGGTTAAAAGTAGTATGGGCATTGCCTTTAATCACTTTAACCCTTTTAACTTCTTTAACTATTCCCGATTTCATTATGTCTTGTCAAAACTAACACACTCCTTCAGCTCCCTGTCAGAATACGCATAGCCGTACTGTTTCAATACATCATCGGGTACACCGTTCCACTGGTTGGGCGTGTTGCCCATATAACCCAGATCCTTTACGCCAATTTCCGAGGTATAAAAACCAGTCATCACCATATCGCGCATTTGGCTGAAGAATGCGATGCCCTGTGCCATTTCGGGTCTTACTTTTCTACCCGTTTTTGCGATGGCATCCTTTATTACAGGGAAAGCAATCAGGTCTACGATCGCCAACTGTTGTTTTTTATCACAGTCTTTAAATGCTTTTTCATAATGGTTCAGACAATATATATCCAGCCAGCGTAACCCACCCCGTAAAGGTGTTTGATGGCTTGGCATATCCTTCACAATAAATTCCAAGAACTCATGCACTTTGGCATCGGATGCACTACCGCTTACCTCATCTTTTGGAAGAATGATATCCTCCAGAACAATGATGGTAGCCATTTCATGATCGGTAAAAAATTTATCACCGGTAGTCAGCTTTTTAAGATATTTATCCTCTTCGTCCATCCTGCCTTCATACATAAAGGCATCTTTTGAAGCAACGATTGCTTTTTTATCGGTGTTCTTACATGCTTCTACCAGCACACCGGAGGCGGCTGTGCCAATAAGCATTGCTTTGATTGATTTTCTTCTGTCCATAATATCACAAATTGATATGATTTTAAAATGATTATCACGGATTAATCTGATTAGAATATGATTGTCGGGAATTGAACCCGTAAAATCATACATAAATCTTTAATCCCCGATTAGAGGTTTTGTTTTTTCATTTCATCAATAATATACTCAGATGCCCTCATTGATAAAGCCAATATTGTCC
>JAYSXR010000230.1:0-10798 GCA_043717145.1 Chitinophagaceae bacterium
CTTAGACGATCGAATTATCATTATCAGTGACCCCATGCTGGCTACCGGTGCCTCAATTGTAAAGACCATCCAATACATAAAAAGCGAAGGCGCCCCCAAAGACATCCATGTAGTGGTGGCCATTGCCTGCACGGTTGGTATTGAGTTCATTCACAGGGAATGCGGCGAAAACATCAAGATCTGGTGTGGTGATATTGATGATGAGCTAACAGCCAAAGGTTATATTGTTCCCGGCCTCGGGGATGCCGGAGACTTGGCTTTTGGCACTAAAATGCAGGCATAAATCCTGTTATTTTCCAAATATCCATTACCGCAATTCGTTAAGATGCCTATAATATTTAATTATGACACTTAACAACATCGCCAGATTCACTTAAATTCGATAATCTGTGATGGTTATGGGAAAGCAAATCATTTTTTACTGTTCATGTTTATTGTTGGGAACTGCTTCAGCACAGGATCCGCATTTCTCGCAGTTTTTCTCATCGCCGCTTACTTTGAACCCCGCTTTTACGGGCAAATTTTTCGGTACATACCGTGTAGCCGGTAATTACCGAAACCAGTGGCCAGCCATTGATAATGCCTTTACCACTGCAACAGCGTCCATTGATTTTCATGTACTGCAAAACAAAATTGCCAGCAACGATACCTGGGGGGTAGGTTTTGTGGGCTATAACGATAACAGTTCCAATGGGGCTGTAAAATTCAACTACGCTTCTGTTTCAACAGCTTATCATAAGGGATTAGATGAAGAAGGACTTCAGCAACTGGGGGCAGGGTTCCAGGTTACGTACGCCAATATGCTTATCAATACTAACCAGTTGAAATTTGAAGATCAATTAACCAGTTCAGGTTTTACAGGCGTTTCTTCTGAAGTATTTAATACATCAACATTAAAATCCAGTTATGTAGATGTTAATGCGGGTATTTTATACAACGGGAGCACAACGGATCGTAATAATTTTTATTTTGGGGTAAGTATGTACCATATCAACCGGCCGCGGCAGGACTTTACCGGTGCGCAGTATATTCTCAATCCAAGAACAACATTCCATGCGGGTGGTTACTTCCCGATAGGGCCAACCAGTACATTACACATAAGTGCCATGCAGGTGATGCAGGGGGGGGCGTCTGAAACTTTGTTTGGCGGTGCCATACAATTAACAGCCAATCCGGATGCGGAAAAACCGGCCAGTTTTTATTTCGGCAGCTGGATACGTTTTAATGATGCTATTATCCCATACCTGGGATTAGAATTTGGTGATCTCAGGTTTGGGGCTACCTATGATTATAACACATCTTCTTTAAAAACCGCTTCTTTAAACCGGGGGGGTATTGAAATTTCGTTGATCTATATCCGAAGGCCATCAACAGAAAGGCCGGTGAATTGCCCTAAATTCTGATTACCTGTTTTTATTCCAAAGGCGCACTTACTTTCAGATAAGTTATCAAACAGGTTATTAGAAATTGTGACAACCCGATTTATAATATATCTTTTAAAAAACCTATTCTTTCCCGCGGTTGTTTTTTTTGATGCATCAATATTTTTATTGCATCAAATACCGACTTAAACTGGCCATCATATTTTTTCTCAAGCTCACTGATTTTTGTAGATAGTTCTTTGCTGCCTTCCTATGGCTGCCGCATTTGTACAAGAGCGCGCATAACAGATATATTCATTTTACTGGACGTTAACTTTTTAATACACTGGAAAGTATCGATACGCCTTATTCTGTGAAACCCATTAGCTTGGCACCGCCTAAAAGTTTTCGGGATGGTATCACTTTTTGTGATACTATCTTTTTAACGTCTGTCATGTTCAACACGAACATAAAATCTTTCGGTAAATGATCAGGGTTTCTTTTTACTGCCTGCTTAAGTGCGCGCGTTTCTGCACCATACATTTGTGCCAGGTCGAAGTCGAACATAATTTTTTGGTTACGGACATAATAGTCGGTCTACTATTTGGGCTGGATAAGTTTCAATGGATTTACGCATATGTAAAAAATAAGAGCGTTACTCTATCAAATTTTTTATTCCTTTGGTAGCGTGATTTCACTATTTTTTAAAAGGTGTATTCCGCAGGAATTTTTCCCAGTTGCGGTTATTCGTGATCACTTCATTATGTCCCTTACTGCTAAAAATGAATACTTTTTGCTGGGTGCGCAAGAGTTGGTCATTAGCAGCTTCCTCGTTTACCGATATCATTGGAATATGAAGGGAATCAGCCAGCTTATTCATAATCAAATGGCTATTGTCGAATGTCCCGCCGTCTTTTGTATAAATATTGATGAAGCGATGATCCTGGGCTGAAAGCCATTGCAGGTAAGCATCATTCTCGCCATACATGGCATCGAATAAAATTACTTCCGCTACAGGAGTTTTATTTATGATCCGGCTGATCACACGGTAGGCTCCGCTGTGACCGGCCAGCGTAATGTCGTAATCGTTGATGCTAAAAACAGGTGCAGCACTGATAATTTTATTATTGGCAAGTTTTGTTATGACTTCATTTATCAATTGTTGAAATACCTGTGGTTGTTCTAATTTACCGCCATAACTATCAGGTGCATTTTTGGGGCCTTCAGGGAAAATAAAAATGGCATTCCGACCCGATGCGTCAAACTGTTCAAGTAACTGGTATTGCTTGCAGGCAGAATCAATTGAATTTCCCCATCCATGAAACCAGCAGACAAGATTGATCTTTTTCTTAGAAGAAAACTGTTTGGGCACATAGATCAAAACACTGCTATCGTTATAATGCGCAACGGCATCATAATGTTGTCCGTTATAATTGTGGCCATTAGACCTTGCACTATCCGGAAACATTGAATAGGCTGAAGCAAACCGGATCAGTTTTCCTTTTTGTGCAAAAAGATTACTAAAACTGATACAGCATAGTATACATATATAAACGCGCTTATCTGGCATTACCCTGCTTTGTTAAAAGTAATGTGAATATACGCTCAGTTTTTATTTTTACCGCTTACATACAAATTGCCTTTTAAAGCAAATCTGTACAGCAATAAAGCATCTTCAGCGGCATATTCGATCCCTATTCGGGGCGTAGCTATCAATTGTGATGGTTTTATTTTAAATCCATCATCTCCAATAAACAGTTCGCCGCCTTGTAAATCCATACCGGTATGTTTACTGTGAATACCTAATGCTTTTGATACATTACCGGGTCCTCTTGTAAGGCTATTATCCAATGTAAGCTTACCGGTTCGCCGTAACATATCATCTATTCCCAGCAAAGGTTCTACACCTCTTATCAATACACCATGTGGTACATCTGCTTCGTTGGTTACTACATTAAACAGGTGATGTATGCCATAACACAAGTACACATAAGACGCTCCCCCTGCAGCGTACATGATTTCAGTTCGCGATGTTCGCCTGCCGTTCCAGGAATGTGAAGCCCTGTCAATAATCCCATTATACGCTTCTGTTTCTACAATTCTTCCCGCGGTGTCAATACCCTGAAATGATGTGACCAATACCTTTCCTATCAATGCTTTGGCGATCGTACACACATTTTTCTGCCTGTAAAAAGATATGGGCAATTTATTGGAACGCAGGAGCGTTAATGCTTTCATAACTGCAAAACTACTGAATGTGCTAACTTCGCCAAGCTAAACTCCCCAACCGTGCTGAAAGAAATGATTATCGCCATTCAGGCTTTTTTCCAGGCTCACCGGTTTATAAAAAAACATAAACTGTGGAAGTGGATACTCATACCCGGCATTATCTACACTACACTGTTTATCATCAGCATGATAATATTCAGTCAGACTTCAAGTGATTTTATTCAGTGGATGGCATTAAAAACAGGGTTAAATACATGGTTGCAAAAGATGAACAGCAGCTTTTTGGGACTTTTGTTTATTATGGGACACCTCCTATTATGGCTTATATTAATGTTATTTTATTTTTCTCTGTTTAAATACATTTTCTTGATTGTTGGTTCGCCGCTGTTTGCTTACCTGAGTGAAAGAACGGAAGCTATCATTGAAGGAAAGAATTTCCCGTTCAGTTATTCGCAGTTCTGGAAAGATATAAAACGCGGTGTACGAATCGCTGCACGTAACAGTTTGTGGCAAACAGTGTATACATTATCCATTCTTTTGTTAAGTCTTATCCCTTTAGCCGGCTGGCTTACACCCATATTGGGGGTTTTGGTAGAATGCTATTATTATGGTTTTTCTATGCTGGATTACAGTATGGAACGCCATAAAAAAACACCAGCAGAAAGTATTTTCTTTATCGGCACCCACAAGGGTTTAGCAGTAGGTAATGGTCTCGTTTTTTATATGATGCACCTAGTTCCCGTACTGGGTTGGATATTGGCACCGGCTTATTCAGTAGTGGCAGCCACACTGAGTATGTATCCTTTAAAACCAACTGAAAAATAATTTTCATCACTTCATAGATACCTATTATGGCTTCCGGCAAAGTATATCTTATCCCTACCGTTTTACATGAAGATGTTTTGGAAACCATTCCGCCTTATATCCTCGATGCAGTAAAAAACTGCCAGGTATTTTTTGTGGAGAGTGAAAAAACAGCCCGCCGCTTCCTGAAAAAAATATGGAAAGAAATGGTGATCGATGATTACCAGTGGTTTACCATTCACAAAGCCGAGTTGGAAGTAAAGCAACATTTCCTACATTTATTAAAAACAGGAAACAATATTGGCATTATCAGCGAGGCGGGTTGCCCCGGCATAGCCGATCCCGGCCAAATATTAATTGAAGCGGCACAACAGGCCAATATCGTTGTAAAGCCTTTAGTCGGGCCCAGTTCTATCCTATTGGCATTAATGGCCAGTGGCATGAACGGGCAATGTTTTCAGTTTCATGGTTACCTTCCTATTGATTCGTTTGAAAGGAAAAAAATGATTCGCGAACTGGAAGCGGATTCAAAGAAAAGAAACTGTACACAACTATTTATAGAAACCCCCTACCGCAATAACCCACTTACTAAAGATGTATTGGAAGCCTGCCACGATGAGACGAGATTTTGTATTGCAGTTGATATCACCGCATCTTCGGAAACCATCCGTACTAGAAGTATTAAAAAATGGAAGCAGGAAGTTCCGGACATCCATAAACGGTTGGCCATCTTCCTGCTTCATGCATAAATTTATCTGTGTGCCCCCGGGATTTATAGACTGTATTTATCTACCAAATAAATAAGTGCTGCCATGTTTACGGCACCCAATAATAACTCCCGCTTATTTACATTTTCAAACACATCACTTCTTGCATGGTGCAGATCGAAGTAGCGTTGCGGGTCGGGGTTTAATTCGCCGACAGGTATTCCGAAAGCCCTGTTTAAAGGCCCAATATCGGCACCACCGCCATCGCTGGTAAATTCAAATACACCATAAGGTGAGAGCAGGGGTAACCAGCTTTGTAACTTTGTCATTTGTTCTTTACTTGCCTGCACCGAAAAACCTCTCGGTGTAAATCCGCCCGCATCACTTTCTAGCGCAAAAATATGTTTCTCTCCTTTTGCTTTAGCCTCTTCGGCATATTTGGTACCGCCCCGTAATCCGTTTTCTTCATTGGCAAATAATACAAAGCGAAGTGTGTGTTTGGGTTTATAGCCGATAGCCTGTAAAGCGCGCATGATCTCAATGGTATGAACAACGCCCGCACCATCATCGCTGGCACCTTCATTCACATCCCAGCTATCCAGATGCCCACCAATGGTAATGAACTGGTTGGGAAATTCAGTGCCCTTTAATTCAGCCACTACATTATGACCAATTGTATCTGGCAGAAAATGACCGTTAGTGGTCATTGACATGGTAAATTTTGCTTTTTTACTCAGCTCCCAAACCTCATCCGCATCTCTCGGCCCTACGGCAATAGCCGGTATCTTAACAAAAGAATCCATATATGCCATTGCACCGGTGTGCGGGTCATTAGCAGTTGATTCTGTGAGAGACCGGATCATCACCCCTAGCGCACCATATTTAGCGGCGCGGCTGGGGCCCGATCTCCGGTAAATGCCTGTTTGTCCGTAAGAAATAAACGGTTTGACATTAGTAGCATCAAAAGCTTTGTTGTAGTAAACGATCTTGCCTTTTACTTCATCCTTTCTTTTTTCCAATTCATCAAAATCAGCTACCGCCAATACTTCAGCTGTAACGGTACCGCTTCCTAATGAGTTACCTAAAGCCAGTACATCCAGGGCCCTGGCCGTTTTTCTTTTATCTACTTCAACAATCACAGCTTTATCCTGCCCGCCTCTTACCCAATGCGGCACCATACACTCCTGCAAGAACACATTATCTGCGCCATTCTTTTCCATAGTTTGTTTACCCCATTGTACTGCTTTGGCAAACTGGGGAGAGCCGGCCAAGCGGCCACCTATCTGTTTGGTTAGCTGGTAAAGCAGGTCGTAGGCTTTACCATTGCGAAGAATTTCATCGGAAATTTTTTTAATAACAACCGCGTCATCACCCGGCTGCGCCATTGCCATAAAAGGCAATATCAAAAGAGCGAGTATTAATTTTTTCATAACGCTAAAGTTAACTATTTGTGTTGTTTGTGCAAGCAGGGTGAACGGAATCTGACAATTGGAGAAATAATTGTTACTTGCGCAACAAATCGGTTTGACGTTTGGTGTTTGAACTTTGGGGTTATCCGGAACGTTGCCGGATTAAATGCCCAAAAAATTCTAAACCCCAAATCCCAAACCCCAAACCAAGAAAGTATGAGAATAGGGATTGTTTGTTATCCAACCTTTGGGGGAAGCGGGGTTTTGGCTACAGAATTAGGCAAAGCATTGGCCGATGAGGGCCACGAGGTACATTTTATTACCTACCAGCAACCTGTGCGGTTAAATGTTTTTAACGCCAATATCTTTTACCATGAAGTAAGGGTACCTACCTATCCTTTGTTTGACTACCCACCCTATGAAGTAGCATTGGCCAGCACTATGGTAGATGTGATTATGAATCATGACCTTGACCTGTTACATGTGCATTATGCCATACCACACGCGTCGGCAGCCTATATGGCCAAGCAGATTGTGAAGCAAAAAAACGGCAGAAATATTCCTGTGATCACTACCCTGCATGGTACCGACATTACTTTAGTCGGAAAAGATAAAACTTATGAACCGGTAGTCACTTTTTCTATTAATGAAAGTGATGCGATAACGGCAGTATCACAAAACCTCCGTGACGAAACTTTTAAATCGTTTGCTATACGCAAAGAGATAGAAGTGATCTACAATTTTGTAGACGTAACCCGCTTTAATAAAAAACCAATTGATGCTTTTAGAAAAGTAATCGCACCGCACGGCGAAAAAATACTCATCCATGCATCCAATTTCAGAAAAGTGAAACGGGTCGATGATGTGGTAAAAATATTTGCTGCCGTTCGCAAAGAAATGCCGGCCAAATTATTAATGGTAGGCGATGGCCCCGAAAGGCCCGCTATCGAGGAGCTGGCAAGGGATTTGGGTATTGATGAAGATGTACGCTTTTTAGGAAAGCAGGAACAGATGGAAGATATTCTTGCAGTGAGTGATGTGTTTCTATTACCATCCGAATATGAAAGTTTTGGTCTTGCCGCTTTAGAAGCCATGGCCGCTAGGGCAGTAGTAATCAGCACCAATGCTGGCGGGTTGGCAGAGATTAATGTCCAGCATGTAACGGGTTTCTTGGCCAATGTAGGTGATGTATCAGCCATGAGCAGTTTTGCCATTGATCTGCTAGGTGATGAAGCAAAGTTGGAAATCATGAAAGAAGCTGCTTACCAGCAGGCCTGCCGGTTTGATATTAAAAACATTATCCCTGTTTACGAAAAACTGTATAGCCGATTTTGCAGAATGGAGCCTTGTAAATAGTTGGGCGTTCAAAATAATGAATCGTCTTTAGCAATTCATATACAGCATCATTCGCATTAAGCATTTTGAAGCAAGTTTTCTGCTTCGTCAATACTTTTCAATAGAGTAGTGCACACCTGTTTCAGTTCTTCATCCGAAATGATTAAGGGTGGCGCTATCCGCATGCGGTCCGATGCAAACAAGAACCAATCTGTCACTAAGCCGTTTTGAATACATTGGTGTATGATGGCACGATTCAATTCATCGGATGAGAATTGCAGCGACATCCATAGACCAAAACTTCGGTAAGAAATAATGGCGGCATGAACCAGATGTTTTGCCAGTATGTTTTCTTTTCTTTTTACATTACTGATATACTCTCCCGAAAGCAGTACCTCCAATGCCGCCTTGCCTGCCGCGCAGGATACAGGATGGCCGCCGAAGGTGGTGATATGCCCCAATACAGGATCATGTGTTAATGTGCTCATCAGTTTTTGACTGGCGATGAAGGCACCCAATGGCATACCGCCACCCAATGCTTTTCCCAATAAAAGTATATCAGGTACAATTGAAAAATGTTCAAAAGCCCATAGCGAACCAGTTCTTCCAAAACCAGCCTGTATCTCATCTAATATTAATAAAACACAGTGTTCATTACATTTTTGCCTGATGGCCTGTATCCATTCTTTCGAAGGTGCATTAATCCCGCTCTCTGCCTGAACCGTTTCCATAATTACACAGGCGGTTGTTGAATCAATGGTTTCTATCACTTCCCAGCTATTATAATCATAATGGTACACATCGGGCAATAATGGCCGGAAAGCGTTGCGCCAGTATTCATCACCCATCACGCTTAAAGCACCCTGTGTACTTCCATGATAAGCTTTATTAAAACCAATGATCTTTGAGCGGCCGGTTACTCGCTTCGCTAATTTCATGGCTCCTTCCGTAGCTTCTGTACCGCTGTTGGTGAAATAGACACAGTTTAAGGAAGCAGGTAAATGATCCGTCAATAGTTTGGCATAGGTTGTCTGTGGCGATTCAATAAACTCTCCATATACAATCAGGTGCATGTATGCTGCAGCCTGCTCCTGCACTGCCTTTACCACTTTGGGGTGAGAGTGACCGATATTGCAGACACTAAAACCCGAAATCATATCAATATATTCTTTGCCATTTACATCCCATAAGTGAATGCCTGCGGCTTTTACCATCTCAATTCCAATAGGGGCAGGAGAAGTCTGGGCTATATGATGGAGAAAAAGTTGTCGGTTATTCATTTGCGTATTAACGTATTAATTGACCGCTTTATTTTAACCCTAATATGCAATAAACAGCAATGAAAATACATAGATACAATTGGTTAAACAAAGTACAGATAGTTTCTTCGTGTCATACGCCCGCCTCTGCTCTGACCTTATGTGTTTAAAAAATGCTTTCCGGAGTTTTAAAACCCATCTTTGCAAAAATCCTTTAATAAAGTTACCTTCATTATATAAACCGCTCAACTAACATCTAATATCTGTCAACTAATTTTATGGCAACCATACTCCCTGTTCTCGGCAAATACCCACAATTTGGTGATAATTGTTTTGTTGCGCCTAATGCCACGATTGTGGGTGATGTAGTTATGGGCAATGACTGCAGCATATGGTTCAATGCTGTAATACGTGGCGATGTGCATTTTATAAAAATGGGTAACAAAGTAAATGTACAGGATGGGGCAGTGATACATTGCACTTATCAAAAAAATCCAACCATTATCGGTAACAATGTCTCTATTGGTCATAATGCCCTGGTTCATGGCTGCACCATTCAGGATGATGTTTTAATAGGTATGGGATCTATTATAATGGACAGGTGTGTAATTCACAGCAATTCCATCATCGCTGCCGGCGCTGTTGTTCTCGAAGGAACTGTAGTGGAAGCCGGCACCATTTATGCCGGTGTACCCGCCAGGAAGGTTAAAGATGTATCATCAGATCTTATCCATGGCGAAATAAACAGGATCGCTAATAATTACATTAAATATGCTTCCTGGTTTAGTGAATCTAATGAGGCACCAGTGAAAACTGAGGGGCCTGCAAAATAATCTCAACATACTTTAGTCAATAGCTTTTATCTTCCATCGTATCCAAAATAGTTAAATAACTGGCATACCTGTCTACGGATACCGTTCCGGCATTAACCGCTTTCTTTACACCACATCCGGGTTCGTTAATGTGCATGCAATTATTAAACTGGCAATCGTTGATCAATACACGCATTTCGGGGAAATATTGAGAGAGTTCCTGTTTACTGATATCAACCAATCCGAATTCGCGGACACCGGGGGTATCAATGATGCGGCCACCTGTATCCAGGTCGAACATTTCGGCAAAAGTTGTGGTGTGCAGCCCTTTACCACTCCAACCGCTTACTTCCTGCGTCCGCAACCCGAGTTTCGGAAAAACGGCATTGATAAAAGTTGATTTACCTACCCCGCTATGCCCGCTTAACAAAGTGGTTTTAGCATGCAACAACTGTTTAACCTCATCTACCCCTTCATTATTTTGTACACTTACCAATACCACTTTATAACCAATCGCTTCATAAATATCTTTCAGCAAAGAGAATCTTTCCAGTTCTTTTTTTCGATAGAGATCAGATTTATTAAAAACAATGATAGCCGGAATATGATACGATTCACAGGAAATCAAGAACCTGTCCATAAAACCCTGTGATGTCTTCGGCTCTTTTAGTGTGGCAAATAAAATACTCTGGTCGAGATTAGATGCGATAATATGATGCTGTCTTTTATTGTGCGGTGATACGCGAGCCACATAATTTCGCCGGTCATAAATTTCATGTATCATCGCCGATTCTTCCTGTATGTCTTCTATTTCCATGTCCACTTCATCCCCTACCGCAAGTGGATTGGTAGACGTAATCTCATCTATTTTAAAAATACCTT
>JAYSXR010000024.1:0-2120 GCA_043717145.1 Chitinophagaceae bacterium
GAATGACAGGGCTTCGAGCATTATATGCCGATGATGACTGGATGGCTTTTGGATAATGTTGACTTTATCTATCATGCCAATACAGAGCTTTTGGGGCAGGTTCAAAAAACAGCATCAGGCCCCGGTGTATTGGGGCTTAATACAACAACCCATGCCTGGCGGCAGGGAATGCAGCCATTTATTGTATCTGCTCCCGAAAGTGCAATACAGGAGGTATTGGCAGGGATACCTAACTATACTTTCTTCAAACATGCAGATCAATTAGTAAAGGGAATGACATCGGTATCTCCACGCAGGCCAGAGGAATTACTGGAAAATTGCAATAACTTAAAGGTTCGTCGTTTGTTCTTCGGTTTGGCGGAGCGTCAATATTATCAGTGGTTACAAAAACTTGACCATAACAAGGTAAGCTTAGGAAGGGGTAACAGGATGTTAGTGAAAGGAGGAAGATTGAATAAAAAATATAAAATCACTATACCGGAAATCAATGAATAAGGATACAATCTATTTTAGACAGGTGCAACTGCTTATATTTCCTCAATTTTTTATAATTCCAATGATTTTGATCTTAAAAGTTGTTGCAAGAAAGACTGTTCTATTTTAAAAAGGGTTTCAAAACAGCAGTTTGTATCCCGATCAAAAAACTAGATATAACTGTCTTTATTACAATGAAAGAAGACTGTGTGGATATTTCACCCCACAGCTGTGGTAAGGAATTTGAGTTTGACAAGAATTCGTTCATATTTGTAACGCATAATAGTGTGGGTCTTCACCACCTGCAAATGTTGATTAACCGGGTAGGTTTTGAGGTAAATATTTTAAGCGATAGTAATAAATACAAGAAGATCGCTGACTGCTGATGAAAATAAAGTTGAAATACCAACTAAAACAGATCTTAAGTCCGAAAACTTTCCTATAAATCGCTTTCAGCAGAATATGAAACTCATAAGTATCAGAAGGCCTGGGAAACCCTTAAGAAGCGCCAGACTAAGTAAAGTCAAAAAATAATGCAAAAAAAAATCAATGATAGGCGAGTTGGATGCCGGACTAGCAGGTTTGTTTACCATCTGTTTTGTGAAAGAATGTTTTACCGAATTCTATGAGAATATCCTGAATTATCCGCACTTTTTCTCTGAGTTCGAGAAGGTCAGTAAACCCAGTACTAAACCCTTCCCCGTAGCGACTTCCTATATAGGCTTTCTGTAAAATGTTAAAGAGTCTTTTCTCGTTGTCTGTTTTCCTGGGGAAAATATCCGGAACCTGGTAAGATACCATACCTGCGTATAGAAATAACCGCGCGATATTGTGGGTACAACAGTGATAACCTGTTCCGATTTTTATCAGAGTTCCTAATGCCTGCTCAGTTGCCTGATGCAGCATAAAAGCTGCCAGGCTGTATTGTTTTCTTACCCCGAACAGATCCGCCCCGGCCAGAAATTCCTGAGACTTATTCAAGCCATCCCGAAATAGTTTTTCTAGTGTTTTCTGTTCTAGTTCCAGATTGTAAGGGCCGACTGGAGAAAGTGATAGATTGTCAGTCTCAAAAACAGGGATTGCAGTCCGATGAACAGTACGGGCAAAAAGATGCCCAGTGGCTAACCAGCCATTAAATACGGCTGTTTCAAGTAAGAAAATGGTAACGGGCATTGCAGAACTGCAATGCTGCTCTATTTGATCTTGCAACTGTGGTAAGGATGTGTTATTGGTATTCTTAATCAATACCAGGAAACAATAGTTAGCCATATGTTGCGAACTAGGTGAAATGGGGCAGAAAATACTCTCACTGCGCCGCTTGTACAATGAAGCCCCCAGTAAATAGATTATGTCGGGTTGTACTACTCCTCTTATAAGTGATACCAGCCTTTCAGTCTGACTTTGAAAAGACTCCGAGAAAAAATGGTAAATGGTGAATGGCTTCATGATTTTTTGGTTTGGACAATGGTTCTCACATAAATTAAATGGCTGGCCTCCAGCATTTTTTGTAAATGTTCTGATATCTGGATCAATTCCAAATTATTATCCAACTCTGAGATACGGCTGGACCCGAGTGCATAACTCAATAGATAATGCAAATACTCTTGCCACTCTTTTTTAGATGCCCATGTTGTAAACCTTTGTAA
>JAYSXR010000231.1:0-10796 GCA_043717145.1 Chitinophagaceae bacterium
CGGAGAGTTAGGGATTCGAACCCCAGGACCTGTTACAGTCAACAGTTTTCAAGACTGCCGCAATCGACCGCTCTGCCAACTCTCCGCGGCAAAAATACGTTTTGAATTGAATTAGCAAAAAAAAACAAAAAATGTATTCTCCATATTCCCGGAAAACCCAATATAGACAGGGGATTACGGGTTATTTAATTTATTTCCAACAGGGATAAACCATAAAAATACCGGACATTTCTGCCCGGCATATTCAATAATAAGTTTATCACCATGGAAACCAATTGCTTAATTCTCCGGGTTCAATATGGTTTTGATATAATTATTCATATTGAAATAAGTATTCGCTGCCTGTTTCAAATCGCCTGTAGTAATGGCATTCACACTCGATTCGTACGTGAGAATCCATTCAGGATTATATCCTTCAATAAAAGCATATGAAAGGTTACGCAGCCAGAAAGCATTGGTTTTTATATTGTCTTCGTTCTGTTTTTTTAATGTTTCTTTTACTTTATCCAGGTCTTTTTGTTCTATTCCTTTTTCCCTAGCCGTATTAATAATATCAAACAAAGCGGCTATTAATTTGTTTTCATTTTCCGGACCGCATGGGAAACTCACATTTATGGAATAATTGCCATAAGGCCGGTTGTTAATTACGGCACTCATCCCGCCTCCGTAAATACCACTCATTTCTTCACGTAACTGTTCAATAATCCTGATATTGAGTGCCTCGGCCAGGGCTTTAATTTTCAGATCCTCACTCATGCTGTAGGCAGCATCACCGTTAAAAATCACGTTCACATAACTTTGTTTGGCTGCTCCCCTTTTTACAACGGCCTCAACTATCCCTTTTACGGGACGTAATCCCACATCGGTAAATTTATTTTCTTTAGGCATTGCGGGAAGTCCGCCCAGATAGGTTGCGAGTAGTGGTTTTATCTTTTCTACATCGATATTTCCTACAAATGTAAAATGCATCCCATATGCGTTGCCAAATACCTCTTTGTAGATATCCATTGCCCTGTCGAGGCTCAGTTTGTCGTACGATTCAGCAGTTTCAATGCCGTTTGACCAGGGATTATTTCCATATTGCATCTTGGCAATTGTATCTGCGAAATAAGCGTTTGGAATAGCTTTAATATTTTCCAACTGGCTTTTTTGTGCTGTTACATACGACTGAAAAATGGCTGCATCTTTACGAGGTTGCGTAAAATATAAGTTTACAAGCTGCAGAAATGTTTCAAAATCTTTTACACTGCTTGTACCTTCTATACCCTCATCATGTGCATTGATATACGGACGCACATTTGCGGTCTTTCCAGTCAGGAACTTGCGCAGATCAATGGGAGAAAGGTCTTTCAGACCCATTGCCTGAACCAGTGGGGCTGCTTTTTCTGAATTCTTTTTATCGGCCAAACCATAATTTCGGCTTCCGCCTAGACGCCAAGCGTCCATTTGTATTTCATCATTTTTAAATTCCGTAGGTTTGAGTGTAATGGTAACGCCATTACTCAAAGTAAGATCAGTAGTACCTAAAGAACTGTTTGTCGTTTGGTTTACCACTTTACCTGCAACGGGTGGCTGATTCATTAGGGTTGTCGCAACTGCTTTTTCTTCATATACTTTTGCAGGAACCATTTTAGCGGAGGTGATCAAACCTGTCAAATCATCATTGGCAGGTAATGAGGCTTTGTTTTTCTCAGCACCCATCAGTAATGCAAAAAAACCTTGTGTGGATTCTGATTTTTTAGCAATTGCATTTACTTCTTCCAAAGTAATGGTTGGCAGTATTTCCTTTATATAAGCATACCTGTTGGCGATACCTATAATGGGTGAGCCTTCGAGGAAATTGCTTACATATTCATTTACCAGCCGTACAGATTCGGTTTTATCCCGATCGTTATAATTTCTTTCAGAAAAGGTAAGGGTATTAATTTTAGCCCTTTGCAGCTCAGTTGGCAGGAAGCCATATTTTATTACACTTTCAGTGGTAGCAATTAAGGCATCTAATGCATTTTTGGTAGGTTTATCACCAACCACAGCAAAAGAAGTAAATGCCCTATAGCCCCTGATAAATCCACTAAAACTGGCATTACCCGCAAGAAATGGTGCATTAGGAAGTTGCGTCAGTTCATTCAATCTTTGGTTAATCATTGTATTAAATAATCCTTCTACAATCGTCCTTCGGTAATCTCCCCATGTAAGAACGGGTTTTGCTTTTTCGGTATAATTAAACAACTGGAGAATATTATACGGTTGTTCTTTATCTGTGAGAACAATACTTTCATTATGGGCTCTCGGGGCGATATCTGTAATAGATGGCCTTGGCTTTTCTTTTGTTGGATTTTTGTAATCTGCAAAATGCTGCTTAATCTTCTTTTCTGCTAATTCGGGATCAATATCACCTACCACAACAACCGACATCAAATCAGGCCTATACCATGTTTTATAAAAACGGATGAGTGATGAGGGATCGAAGCTTTGCAGTATACTGTCTTTACCAATAGGCAATCTTTTAGAATAATCTGAACCGTTGAAAAGTATCGGGTAATATTTCTTGCCCATGCGTTCATTGGCACCTTTTCCTAACCGGGATTCTTCCAGTACGACCCCTCTTTCTTTATTAATTTCAGACGTATCAAGCAAGGCATTATATGCCCAGTCTTCGAGGATCGTAAAACCTTTATCAATTTTTTCAGGATCATCTGTGGGAATAGGAAGAATATAAACGGTTTCGTCAAAACTGGTATAAGCATTCAAGTCGGCACCAAATTTTACACCAATGGATTGAAGATAATTAACCAGTTCATTCTTTGGGAAATGTTTCAACCCATTAAAATTCATATGTTCCATCATATGTGCAAGGCCCTGCTGATCGGCATCTTCCAGTACAGAGCCCGTATTAACAACCAGGCGAAGTTGTACTTTTTTTGCCGGAAGTGTATTTTTACGAATGTAATAAGTAAGACCATTGGGCAAACGACCAATTTTTACATTCGCATCTACCGGAAGTTTTTTGTCAGGCTCATATTGGGCCAGCAGAGAGTGGGAAGTTAGAACGCAAAGTGCAAGGCACACTAAACCAGAACATAGGTTGGCATTTCTCATATACAGGGTTTAAGGTTTTTTAAAAAGCAGGGAAAGTGTAAGATAATCTATATTATGAATAAAAATATGTTAATTATAACCAGTGTCCGGTTAAATTGGGTTGATTTTCAATTGAATATGATTTTGTTCTATGACATCTTGGTTTAAAGGGTCAATAATAAGTCTTGGTAAACGAGTTTTATCTTATTGTACTGCGCTCATAATTTGTAGTATGTCATAGGGTGATTGTTTAAGTTTCAATTTTGCTTTGATGATTGCTACTTCCCTATAAGTAATGATAGCAATATAGATTTGTGTTTTAAATGCATTTTTAGTATCACCCCAAAATGATTTTATTTTTAGGTGTTTTTTAATCTATTATAAGAACAACTCAATCTTCCATCTGTTTTTATAAAGTAGTGCAATTTCGGTGGCTGGTAAAGTCAGGTTGTTTGAAAGGAACCCAAAAGCTCTCTTTTGATCTGCATCATAAAACATAACTCGTCTAAATACTTTTTCATATTTCTCGATTGAATTATACCCCTTCAATTTTATTCGTTGATCACACATTACACCGCTTGCCCTATTTGGTTTCTCTGCGGATACTCTGAAAAAGGACAGATTGGCCTTTGACCTTACCACAAAATATAAATCATGCTTGTCAATAGTCGCCATGCGATCAGGGTCAATGTAGCCGCGGTCTATGATATAATAACCACTTGGCTCGTAGGTAATAAAATCTACCTATTAACCTCATGAATACTTGCTGGGGTGATATGCATGAAGATAGAAATGGCAGTTCTAACATCAAGTAATGTGTGTAATTTTACCGCTGCTTTTGCTCTGCTGAATGTTGCCCACCAAAACACATTTAGACAAAGATCAATGGTTGTAGAATCAAAAGCATAGTCATTACCCTTAATGGATACATCAAAATCGACACTAGAAATACATACTTTTTGAACTTTAGCTATCAATTCATTGGACAACATTTTAAAAAATTGGCAATCTCTTTTCTCGTTTGCTGTTGCCAAATTAGATCTTGAAATATTTTTCCAACCCCTAAATGATAATGCTTTGTTTTATGTGCTGTTAAACAAACAAGTAAATCACAACGGCAATCACGATTACTTAATTGTCCAAAAATCATACACATCAACTGGTTCCAATAAGTAAAATGCTTTTTCCATTTATCCCCTTGGAAAAAGTTAACACAACGATCAAAAATGCGTGTAGGTAAAAAAGTAATAATTTGCGAAAAAACGTATTTGCCCTAATTCATAAACAAATTGATTTACAGTAAGTTATGAAATGACCCATTTTAAATCGTCACCGACTTATTTCCCCATAAAACACAGTATATACCTAGACTTTTAAAGAACGACTAACTATTTTTACAGAACACTAATGATTTATACAATAAAAATTGACAGTCAGATTACCTGTTTGTACAGGCATAGATTTGGGGAGGAAGGTTATTGTTGTGTGGGCTTAATTTTCTTTCTTTTCATCGGGTACTTTCACGACCGTGATCAGATCTGCAATATTAACATTCATCGGTAAAACACCGATCTGAACAATGGCTCTTTTACCACGGATCTCTTTCACCTCGCCTATCTGGTAATTCTTTTTCAGTTTTACCAGTGAACCAACAACAATATGTTCATTTAATTCTTTGTATTTAAGATCAACTTTTTTGGCGAGCTTGTTTACTACAATCTCTTCCTTGCTTCTGAACAATAATGTCTGCAGGTTTTTTACCACTTCATTTTTGTTCTCCGATTTTTTCCAGTCAAGCACAATTTGTTTCAGCTTGCGTTCCATATCTTTTAAATACACCAACCTTTCTTCGGAAATCCGGTTCTGGTTTTTCAATAATTCTATTTGTTGTGAGTGAAGCTCTTTGTCCAATACCGTCTGCATTTCCTTCTTCAACTTTTCATTTTCCTTTACCAGGCGCTGTAATTCTTTTTTTTCTTTATTCAATTGTTGAAGGTCCTGCTCTGTACTGTTAAGGAGCCTGTCTAATTTAAAATGGTCTTCATCAACCAATTTCCTTGCTTTGGAAATCAGGTGCTGCGGCAATCCAATTCTTTCGGCAATAGCAAATGTGTAAGAGCTTCCGGGTTTACCAACCACTAATTTGTACATAGGTTGTAAATTCACTTCATCAAACTGCATGGCACCGTTTATGATGCCCTGGGTATGATTGGCCATTACTTTCAGGTTTAGGTAATGGGTAGTTACAATACCATAGGAATGGCGGCGCGATAATTCTTCCATAATCACTTCTGCAAAGGCACCTCCCAGGTTTGGGTCGCTGCCGCTGCCCAGTTCATCAATAAAAAACAGGGTCTTGCCATTGGCCGTTTCAATAAAATATTTCATGTGCAGCAAATGGCTGGAATAAGTACTCAATTCAAATTCGAGGTTCTGTGTATCTCCAATATGAATAAACAGGTGTTTAAAAATACCCATCTGCGAATCTGGATGTACCGGCACTAATAAACCACTCTGTAACATTAGTTGGTTTAAGCCGATGGTTTTCATGGTAACCGTTTTGCCGCCGGCATTGGGGCCGCTGATTACCAGTATGCGGTTTTTTTCATCCAGTGTTAAGGTAACCGGTATGGTTTTTTTGCCAGACGATTTATTGTAGATATATAAAAGCGGGTGATAGGCATCTATTACATGAATATGTGCTTTATCGGTTAACGCGGGAAACTGGCCATTCATATCAATGGCAAGCTTGGCTTTGGCATTAATAAAATCGTATTCGCCTGTGGTATCCAGGTATTGTTTTAGCAGCGTTGCATAAACAGATAACCGGGCTGTGAGTTCACGTAAAATCCTTTGTACTTCTTTGATCTCATCATGTTCAAGACTAAATACGGCGTTGTTAAGGTCAATGGTTTCTTCGGGTTCTATAAACGCGGTTTTGCGGCTATCGCTTTCTCCATGCAATATGCCTTTCACCTGTCGTTTGTGTTCTGAAAATACAGCCACTACCCTTCTGCCATTACTAAAGCTTTCATCTATATCCCCGCTGTAACCCGCTTTGGCCAATTTTGAAATTACTTTTTCAAAAACTCGCCTTAGTTCATTTCTTTTACGGAACAGGCTCATACGTATTTTCTGCAGGTCTTGAGAAGCATTGTCTTTTACATTGCCGCTCTCGTCGAGTATTTCATCTATCAGTTCAATGATTGCTTTTTCATAATAGGTACCGGCGATCACTTTGGAAAGGGCCGGAAATGCCAACCTTCTTTCAGTATCAAACCACCTGAAAATGGTATGAATGTTTTCGGCAAGTTTGCGCACAGGTATCCATTGTTCGCCGCTTAGCATAGCACCGGGAATGGAGAGTAATTTAATATCTCTGCTGATGTTCAGTGTAAAATCATTCGGAAAATACTGACCCTGCTGCAGAATGAGTTTGTATTCATTGCTTTGCTGCAGTTCCAATTCTATATAGTCCTTCAAAGTATGGATACGAAGCTGCTCTGCCTTATGTTTGGCATATTCGGTTTTGGCATGTTCTTTTAGTAATGCCTTTACCTTATCAAATTCCAGTTGTGAAGCCGCTGTTTCCGGGTATAAACGCATAAACTGCTGATCCTTTTCTTTAAGCAGCAAAGGTAATGGTGTAAGCCGTATTTCCGCGAAAACCTCTGCCTCTCTGCGTCTCCGCGGTCAAAGGGGTCTATTTGTTAACAGATCCACATCCTTTTTAACGATTGTAAGGATTGAACCATTAGCCCGTCAATCTGTTTATGATTCTATGTCGTACTTTTAAAAAAACAAACATGATGCGAACCTGGTTCTCTGTTTGTCTGCTGGCACTTGGTTTTACTGCCTGCGCACAACCTAAAAACGAAAAGAAATTGATAACTATGAATAATGAAGCGATCCCCCATGGGGTTAAAACTGATACTGCCACATTTGGTGAAGGCTGTTTCTGGTGTACAGAATCTTTTTTTCAAAGATTGGAAGGTGTATATAAAGTAATCAGCGGGTATGGCGGTGGATTTGTGGAAAACCCTACTTACGAACAGGTATGCGATAAAAATACGGGCCATGTAGAACTGGCCCGAATTGTATTTGATCCTTCCAAAATAAGTTATGATGAATTGCTGGAGGTTTTCTGGAAAACCCATGATCCCACCACCCGCGACCGCCAGGGAAATGATGTTGGTCCGCAATACCGTAGCGTGATTTATTACCATACTGATGAACAAAAACAAAAAGCATTCCATTATAAAGATAAACTTGATAAAAGCGGTGCTTGGGATAAACCAATAGTTACCGATATTGAACCGTTTAAAAATTTTTACCCTGCCGAGAACTATCACCAGAATTATTATAATGATAACCAGAACCAGGGTTATTGCCGGTTTGTGATCGCCCCTAAGCTGGAGAAGTTTGAAAAAGCGTTTAAGGATAAACTGAAGAAACAGTAAAAAAGTATCTGGCTATCGTTGGTCCTTCGAAGACTAAATGCTTTTTATTACGTCTTAATTTTTCACCGAAAATTCACTGATTTTATTTGTATATATTAGTCAGTGATTTTTTTTATTTGACCAACTTAATTTTAGTCCTTCGAAGTTCCAATAAATTCAATGCATTCGGATAAAACCCTGCTACATTGGGCTGTATCAAATGAATGGCCATATCATACCAGATAGGCACTACCGGCGCATCATTGATCACGATCTGGTCCATTTCGCGGTATAATTGATAACGGAGTGAATCATTGTTTTCCAATAATGCTTTTTCATACAATATATCAAACGCCGGGTTTTTATAACGGGTATAATTGGGTGGTGCGGGATTCTTGCTGTAAAACATGGCCATATAATTTTCCGCATCAGGGTAATCGGCTATCCAGCTTCCACGAAAAAATACTGCCTGCGATTTAGCGGTTTGCTCGAGTAATAAACTTTTCTGTATCACTTCTACCTGCACTGGTATGCCTACTTCTTCTAATTGCCGGGCAACAAAACTTCCAATATCTGCGTAAATAGCAATCGTTAGCAATTTTATGGGCGCAAGATTTTTTCCTTCAGCAAAACCTGCATCGGCTAATAATTTTTTTGCTTTTGCCGGATCGTACGGATATCCTTTTACGGTCTCTGTATTTCTGGATGGTAATCCACCCGGTACAAACCCTGCTTCTGCCGGTATGCCGATAGAATTCCGCATATACATCATTAACTGCTTTCGGTTAATGGCATAGTTAATAGCCTGTCTTACGGCCTTTATTCTTGTGGATGAGTTGGCTACGAGCAGGTTGTTTTCCTCAACCAATATGCCCAGGTATTCTGTATTGAGGTATGGATGTTTTTTCAACTGAATCTTTCCCTCCCATTGCCGTCGTAATTCGCCCTTTTTCGTGAGTATTTCATCTTTGAATGAAGGATCAATATCATTAATAAAACTCAATCCGCCCTGCCTGAACTGTAAGAACTCCGTTGCCTTATTATCAAAATAGCTCACTTTAATAGCATCTAAATAAGGCAGGGCTGCACCGGTACTGTCTTTTTCCCAATAGTGTTCGTTTTTGTGGAAGATCATGGCTTCGCCCTCATCCCAGGATACCAATGTAAAGGGGCCGGTACCGCAGGGATGGCGGCGAAAATCCTTTCCATATTTAGCTACCACTTCTTTTGGTACAATGCTGCAATACTGCATACTGAGAATACCCATTATCGGGTGAAAGGGCCGTAATAATTGTAATTGAAAAGTAGAATCATTCAAGGCGGTAAATCCTTTTGCATTATCCACCCGGTTATTAAATATCCAGGCTCCGCTGCTGGCGGTGGTTTTGTCCAGTATCCGGTTAAAACTATAGGCTACATCATTGGCGGTAAACAGCCTTCCTTTTCCGGCCGGGAAAGCCTCATTGTCGTGAAAAAGGATACCGGTTCGTAAATGAAAGGTGTAGGTTAACCTGTTGGCACTCACGTTCCAGCTTTTTGCTAAAGAGGGCACTATATTCAATCCACTATCAATTTCAACTAATGTATTGTATAGCTGATGTGTTGCCCACATAACTGCCTGGTTTTTGGCAAATGCAGGATCGAGTGATTGGGTGCCGGTGGACTCGTTATAATAAAATACCTGTTTATCTTTTTGTTTTTCTCCGGTACAGGCTAAAAAGAAAAGCACGCAGCTTACCATGCAGCTCCATAGCCATTGCCTGGAATAGCTTTCCACTTTTTTCAATATTAGCTGATTCTTATCAATCATACTGCCCGAATATCTTACTTTTAAACGATGAATACAAAACGCAAATTATTGACAGTGATTTGTTTGTTCGGCTGCTTTTTATCTTTGGCTCAATTGGGGCCTGTAACAAAGCCTTTTACAAAAGCTGATACACTCAGGGGAACAATTACGCCGGAAAGGGCATGGTGGGATGTAATCCATTATTCTATTAATGTTATACCAGATTATGATGCGAAAAGCATAACCGGCGAAGTGGGTATCAGATTTAAAGTAATCGCGCCGGGTAAATTAATGCAGATTGACCTTCAGCAACCCATGGAGTTAACAAAAGCCTTTTACGGCGATATTGCGCTTACTTATACGAGGGATGGGAATGTTTATTATATCAGTTTTCCCAGAAACCTGCGAAAAGGGATTACCGGAAAATTGGCATTGTCCTTTCGTGGTAGCCCCGTTATTGCCAAACGCCCACCATGGGATGGTGGCTGGATATTTACCCAAGACAAAATGGGCCGCCCATGGATGAGTGTTGCCTGCCAGGGATTGGGTGCCAGCGTTTGGTATCCCTGCAAGGATCACCAAAGTGATGAACCCGATAGTGGTGCTACACTCAAAATAACAGTACCCGACACTTTGGTTGCAGTTGGTAACGGAAGATTAATCAGCAAAAAAAGTTACAGTACCGGAATGCTTACTTACGAATGGAAAGTAAAAAATCCTATCAACAATTATAATATTATCCCATATATCGGCAAATATGTAACCTGGCACGAAATCTTTGCAGGTGAAAAAGGAAGACTAGATTGCGATTATTGGGTACTTGATTATGAATTGGATAAAGCCAAAGAACAGTTTAAACAAGTACCCCTTATGCTGCTTTGTTTTGAGCACTGGATGGGACCTTATCCTTTTTATGAGGATAGCTATAAATTAATACAGGCCCCACACCTTGGCATGGAACATCAGAGTGCGGTAGCGTATGGCAATGAATTTAAAAATGGTTATTTAGGGAGGGATTTATCCGGAACTGGTTGGGGTTTGAAATGGGATTTTATCATCGTTCACGAAAGCGGTCACGAATGGTTTGCCAACAATATTACCAGTAAAGACCTAGCAGACATGTGGATTCACGAAGGCTTTACCAATTATTCTGAAACACTGTACACAGAATGCCAGAGCGGTCTGGAAGCAGGTAATGAATATAATTATGGTACCAGAAAAGGCATCCGCAATGATGTGCCCATTATTGCTGCTTACGGGGTTAATAAACAAGGTAGCGGTGATATGTATCCGAAGTCGGGTAATATGTTACACAGCATCCGTCATTTTATGCGGGATGATGAGAAGTTCAGGAACATGCTGCGTTTCCTGAATAAGAAATTTTATCACCAAACGGTCACTACAAAAGATATACGTGATGCAATGAGTGGTTTTATCGGAAGAAAACTGGATAAAATATTTGAGCAATACCTCACCACTACGAAAATACC
>JAYSXR010000232.1:0-10794 GCA_043717145.1 Chitinophagaceae bacterium
GAATTGCTTTGCGGATGAAAAAATTCAATCGTGGCAATCCCATGCTCACGTTCTACTTTTACATAGCCTTCTTTGATTTCTTCTATCATTGTACTATAAAGATTAAGGAGGTATAAATAATTTAGCCCGCAGAGTTATTCAATCGCCTGTAAAACCCCTCTTTTAACAGTTTATAATTAAAGTTAACCAATACATCATTCTTAATTCGAGAAAGTTTAAGATAGGTGTGTGATTTTTTAAAATGTAACGGAGCTAACGGTTCAATCGATTTAATTGCTATAATTACCCTGTTTTCAACAAAAAAGTTCGAACCTGAACCCGTCTTAAAATTTAATGCCATTACAAATAAAAAGGAATGACTTTTGTTTTTGGACCGACAGTTATTGCTTTGTCAATTTATACATTAATACTTGCTCATATACCGATTCAAATAATTTGGACCAAGTTCATTGTGGATTTTTATACGGGCATCTTATATTAGGCTAGCGCATTATTTCAATAGGAGAAAAACGAAGAAAAAGAGTTTTGGGTTATTGTGAATTTAGGGATAATAATACCTTTTAAAATAGGTGTTTACCGAAAAATACAGCAGTTCTAAAAAAGCAGCCTCTCTCTTTTTCTTAGTTTTTCTCCTATTGAACCCTCTTCGCCACCATCGTGAGAATAGTAGCCACCCCAACAATCTCGCTGGTTTCATCTATCATTTCCACCAGCCATTTTACTATACCTTTATCAATATCAGTGGGCTCTTTTTTTTCCTGGCTGATTTTTTCTTTGCAGGTAAACCGGATATGTATTTCTGCCCCGGGGTAAACAGGTTTTGTAAAGCGAAGTTCATCAATACCGTAGTTTAGCAATACCGGATTTTTCTCATAGCTGTTTACAAACAATCCTGCTGCCATACTCATAATAAAATAACCGTGTGCCACCTGTTTTTCGAACATGGTTCCTGCAAAATCTGTTTTGGTAAGGTGCGCATAAAAATGATCTCCGCTCAAATCGGCAAAGCGGTCAATATCTTCTGAAGTGATCAGTCTTTTTTCTGTAATGAGTTGATCGCCGATCACCAGTTCTTCAAAATATTTTTTAAACGGATGTATTGTATCCAAATTACCCATTGCCCCCGGCTGGTATACATTGCTCACTGCCGTAATCATATCCGGCGAACCCTGCACTGCAACCCGCTGCATATAATGTTTCACGCCGCGGATACCGCCCATTTCTTCACCACCACCTGCCCTGCCCGGGCCTCCATGCACCAGTAATGGTAATGGAGAGCCGTGTCCTGTACTTTCTTTCGCACATTGCTCATTTAAAATTAGTATACGCCCATGATAGGTTCCTGCACCCAATACATATTGTTTGGCAATTTTTTTATCCGCCGTTACAATCGTACTCACCAATGAGCCTTTCCCCATTTTTGCAAGCACAATGGCTTCGTCAATTGAATGGTAGGGCATGAGCGTTGATACCGGGCCGAAAGCTTCTACCTCATGCACTTCTTTACTGTTCAGGGGATGGTTATTCAACAATAATATCGGACTCATGAATGCGCCTTTGTGTGCATCTGCATCAATTACCTCCACACTATCCAACGACCCATAAATAATTTGTGAGGAAGCCAGTAATTTCTGCACCTGTTCTTTTACTTCTTTACGTTGCGCTTCTCCCGCTAATGAACCCATGCGTACTTTTTCATTTAGCGGGTTACCAATAACTGTTTGTGCAAGTGCCTTTCCCAGAAATATCTGTACATCTTCCAGTTTATTTTCCGGCACAAATATCCTGCGTATGGCTGTACATTTCTGTCCGCATTTGGTTGTCATCTCCTTTCGCACTTCTTTAATAAAAATATCCCACTCCGGCATACCCGGTATTACGTCTTCGCCCAATACAATACAATTGAGAGAATCTGCTTCCATAGTAAAGGGTACATTTTCTTCCATTACGCGTTTACCCGATTTCAGCATTAACCCGGTTGATGCAGATCCGGTAAACGTTATCACATCCTGAGAAGAAACATGCTCCAGCATATCCCCTGCACTACCACAAATTAATTGTAAGGCACCATCAGGTAAAATACGCGATGCTGCTATTTGTTTTACTACGGCTTCTGTTAAATAGGATGTAACTGTTGCAGGCTTTACCACTGCAGGAATTCCCGCTAAAATATTTACGGCAATTTTTTCAAGCATCCCCCAAACAGGAAAATTAAATGCATTGATATGAACTGCTACCCCTTCTTTGGGAATTAATAAATGGTGGCCCATAAAAGTATTCGCTTTTCCCAGTTGATGATTTTCTCCATCGAGACAATAGGGCGTGTCGGGAAATTTTCTGCGAAGTGATGCATACGAAAACAGGTTACCTATACCACCTTCAATATCCACCCAGCTATCTGCTTTGGTGGCGCCTGTCTGGTAACTGATTTTATAAAATTCATCCAGTTTTTCCCTTAAATGTAGGGCAAGTGCTTTTAATAGTAAGCCCCTTTCATGAAAGCTCATTTTTCGCAGTGCGGGATTCCCTTTTTCTCTGGCGTAGGTGAGGATGGAGTTGAAATCCAAACCTTTGGTGGTAGCGCGTGCAATCGTATCTCCGGACACAGCATTGTATAAAGCTTGTCCATCCCCATCTCCTGTAACCCATTTGCCCAGGATATAATTTTCTAGTGTAACCATAAGAATCGTTTACGAATCAGCAAAGCTAACGATTGGTAGGTTTTGAAGTACGTAAGGTTATTTTTTAATCTACAAGATTAAACTGCCGCAAATGATGCTTGACGTGCTTATCTAAATAATGAATCTGCTCTTCATAATTCAATTCGCCAAACATAGGGTGCATCAGTACTTTCGAAGGCTCTGCCGCATACACGGTAAACACATCATTCAGTTCCTCTTGTATTTTGGTGATGGCTTCCGCAAGGCCCGCATATTTGTGTGGGCGTGGTTCTTCAGGCATTACAGGCACCCTGGTATTTTCCTGGAATAATCCCTCCGACATCATAAAAGCACGAGCTTTCGCTAATTTATCGGGGTCAGTATTTAAAAGTGGCAATACGATCTTTCCATTGGCCAGTTTGAATATATCCCGCAAATGCTCTACCATCTGCTGGCTGTCCATCTTGCCCCATTTTCCTTTTTGTGCAGGATTTAATTGTTGTAGTAAGGGAATACATTCCCTTTTCAGGAAAGCTACTTTCGTTTCTATCATAAAGGGCGATTAAGGAATAAAGATACGTATCCCCGTAAGGCCAAAGCCAGCTAAGAGTTACAACTGTAATCTTTCAGAATGTAATGCGTTGGGTATTTGTCATAATTTTTCTTAGGTGGCTATTCATCAGGCGGCTTTAGCCTCCCGATGCAAAAAATCCCGCCATTAGATGACGGGATCGCAGTTGGTTATTGGTTGTAAAAAACTTTTACTGTAATTTAAAACAGTCGCTTATTTATTTCGTTGCAAAGAGAGGTAAATATCTCATCAACGGTTCCCTCACCCCTTACTTTGACCACTTTATTGAATTGACTATAATATTCAGCAACAACAGTTGTTTTGCTACGGTATTCGGTAATTCGCGCTCTGATAACTGGCTCATGACTATCATCACTCCTTCCGCTGGTAAGGCCCCTGTTCAATAAACGGTGTACCAGTTCTTCTTCACTTACTTCCAATGCCAATACTACACCAATTTCTGTATTTTTCAACCTTAATAATTTATCCAGCGCCTCACTTTGCGCCACTGTACGCGGAAATCCATCAAATAAAAAGCCTTTCGCCTGTGGGTTGTTATCCAAGGCAGTGCTAATCATCCCGACAACCACTTCGTCGGGCACCAGTTGGCCCATGTCCATGATATTTTTTGCTTCCAGTCCTAATGCTGTCCGGTTGGCAATTTCACTTCGTAAAAGGTCCCCGGTGGATAAATGCTTTAATCCATAGGTAGCAATCAGCCTTTCGCTTTGCGTACCTTTCCCGCTGCCCGGAGGTCCAAACAGAATAATATTAAACATGTCCTTGCTTGCCTTGAGTGAAGAACAAATATAAGGGCTTGGCTTTAAAAAAAATTTAACAGTAAATGAAAACCTTTGAAAAGGGTTAATTGTAAGGGAAAGTGCAGGTTTTCGTCTTTCTACCTGGAATTATTGAAGATATTTTGGCATAATTTTAAATAGTTAAATAAAATTTAATATGAAGTTGCTATTTGTGATTTTCCTTTTTTTTGCATTATCCACGAATTGCACTTCTAAAAACAATCAAAAGAACACAAAAACTATGGATACAAACAAAAGCAATAACCCTGTTTATTCAAAAACTGATAGCAGTAAGGTTGCACTGAACAATGAGGAATGGAAAAAAGTACTTTCGCCTGAAGTATATAATGTTGCCAGGCAAAAAGGTACAGAACGCCCATTTACGAGCCCATTTGAAACTTTGAAAGATGTAGGCACTTATTACTGCGCCGTTTGCGGCAATGCCCTTTTTAAAAGTGATACCAAATTTGAAAGTGGCTGCGGATGGCCAAGTTTTTATGAACCCATTAGTAAAGGTTCTATTATTTATCTGCCGGATAATACCTTGAGTATGTCGAGAACTGAAGTTGAATGTGGCAGGTGTAAATCGCATTTAGGCCATGTTTTTGAAGATGGGCCACCACCAACAGGTTTGCGTTATTGCATTAATGGTGTTGTACTGGATTTTGAAAAAGCGAAAGAGGCAGAGAAAAAATATGATGAGAATAAAAAGTAAAAAGTCAAAATTAACAAATCAAAAATCGAATAACGGTTTTTGATTTTTTAATTGATTTCTTTGCCTTCCAGCAAAATAATATCCTGAAAAGAAAGTAATCAACACGCCCATAACAGAAAGTATCATTACACTATTAGAAAAGAATTCTACCCAATTCAATTTTACTTTGAATATTTCTTTACTCAGCAAAACACTTACACTACCTAAATACCCAAATGAATCTGCGAGGTAGATAAAGAACCCCACATTACCCGTAAACCGGAAAGCAGCAATCAGCCGTTCGAAAAAAACAGAGTTGAAGGGGATGTAAACCATATAAAGTCCTAGGCCAACCGCTGTCATCCACCAAACAGGATCCAACTGTTGCCGAACAAAGAAAAAAGTACAGATACCGGATAATGCAAAACCGATAGCTATAAAAAGGTGCGCCAGCATTAATGCTTTATAACTGTTTTTGATCAGCACCATGCTGCCGATCAAAACCAATACAAGGATGGTAATGGGTGTTTCTGTTTTTGAAAAGAGGGCTGGCTGGTTCAGATAACCCATTTCTTTCCACATATCGGCACTGAAGTTGTCGCGGATATCTCGAAAGATGGTGGCAAATCCATAAATAAAAATACAGGCTACCAAGCCTGGCAGGAAGCTGCCGATAAATTTTTTTCTGTCAGCTGCACTTATGGGTATCCTGTTCATCCTGGCCGCTATATCTGCTTCATCGGGTGGTGGTATTTTTTCGATGAGATAGATAAAAAAAAGTAATGGTAGCGCAAATACGAGTCCCGTTACGAAAGGCACCCAGAATTCAGACAAATGAAATTCCAGCAATAACCATCCGCCAACTGTTTTTACAAAGCCCGATGAGAAAATAAAACTCACTGCTAATGCAGCACCGATAAAATCTGTAGTTCGCCTACCTTCCACATAAGAAAATACTACACCCCATAACATGCCCAACGGAAATCCGTTAATAAACAGAAACAGGGCATTATACGGCGGGGGAACGATAGCAAAAAGCAACCATGCCAGCCATGCAACACCCACCAACAGCAAAATGATCTTATACCTGCCCAACCGTTTTAGTTCTGAAATAAATTTAATACCATAAAATTTTGCCAGCAGGTAGCCCATCATCTGGCTCAATACCAGAATGGTCTTATAATTTAATCCCCAATAACGTAATCCATCAAAAGTGCATACAGTATATGATTTGCGAAAACCGAAAATTATGGTATATGTAAAAAAGGCAATTACGGCAGCATACAGGCCTGTTTGCAGTGGACTGCCTTTGAATTGTTTGATAGTTAAATTTGACAAGGATGTTTTTGTTTAACAATAAATATAAGCATAAACAATCTCTGCCGTTTGTCGTATAGCCAACACCATTTAAATATCTCTTTTGGCAATTGCCTGTTTATTTCAGAAATTTCCGCACTGAAAACTATACATGCTATGAGAAAACTCCTCTTATTCGCTTCTTTATTTATTGCCTCTATGTGTACGCTTGCGCAGCAGGTAGATCTTTCTAAACAATTCAAAAACCTAAAACCCCGCAATATTGGTCCTGCCGGTATGAGTGGGCGTGTTACGTCTATTGATGCAGTTTGGGCCAATCCCGATCATATTTTTTTAGGTACTGCCAGCGGTGGTGTTTGGAAAACAGAAAACGGTGGTGGAAGCTGGGCACCGGTTTTTGATGAACAACCTATTCAGAATATTGGCTCTGTTGCAATTACCCAAAGCAACCCCAGCGTAGTTTGGGCAGGCACCGGCGAAGGCAACCCCCGTAACTCTGTAAGTTTGGGCGAAGGCATATATAAAAGTTTAGATGGTGGTAAAACATGGAAATGCATGGGCCTGCAAAAAACACGCAATATCCACCGCATCATCATTGATCCCAATAATCCAGATGTAGTATATGCAGGTGTAATGGGTAACCCTTTTGCAGAACATGCAGAGAGAGGCTTGTATAAAACAACTGATGGCGGCGACAGCTGGAAACTGATCTTACATACCAATGATACCAGTGGTGTAGGTGATATGGTGATGGATCCCTCTAACCCAAACAAACTACTGGTTAACATGTACCAACACCGTCGTACCCCCTGGAGTTTAAAAGGCGGCGGCATTGGCAGTGGCTTATATATTACGTATGATGCCGGCAAAACATTTAAGAAATTAGGTATGGAAGAAGGTTTGCCCACCGGTGATTATGGCCGTATAGGCATAACCATCAGCCGCAATGAACCCAGCCGGATTTATGCGATGGTGGAAGCTTCCAAGAATGGTTTATACAAATCAGATGATGGTGGTTTGAAATGGCAATTGGTAAACAGCGAAACCGGCGTAGTTACCAACCGTGCTTTTTATTTTCAGGATATTGCAGTAGATCCGAAAAATGAAAACCGTTTATACAATATCAATCAAACCATTACAATGAGTGAAGATGGCGGGAAAAGTTTTGGAACGGTTATCATCCCTTACAGCGGTATACACCCCGATCACCATGCATGGTGGATACACCCCAATGACCCTTCTTTTATTATTGATGGGAATGATGGCGGTATAGCCATAACCCGCGACCGCGGCAAGACCTGGCAGTTTGATGAGAAACTCCCACTGGGACAATTTTATCATATCAATGTAGATAATCAAATTCCTTACAATGTTATGGGCGGCTTACAGGATAATGGCAGCTGGCACGGTCCAGCATATGTCTGGATCAGAAGTGGTATCCGTAATGCTTACTGGCAGGGCGTTAGCGGTGGTGATGGTTTTGATGTAATGCCGGATGCTGAAGATCCAAAATGGGTATATACTATGAGCCAGGGCGGAAGTGTTAGCCGTTACAATATAGCTACCGGCGAAGATTGGAGCATCCGTCCACCAAGGCCCGACATGAAAACAAGGCAACGCTTTAACTGGAACGCAGCTATTGCCCAGGATCCGTTTGACAAGTCCACGATTTATTATGGCAGTCAGTTTGTAAATAAAAGTACCAATAAAGGTGCCGCATGGGAAATCATATCTCCCGATCTCACCACCAACGACAGTGCTAAAATTGACCAGAGCACCAATGGTGGTATTTCAATTGATATTACCGGTGCAGAAAACTATTGTACCATATTAGCCATTGAGCCCTCTGCCAAACAACAAGGCGTTATCTGGACAGGAACAGATGATGGCAATGTACAACTTACAACAGACGGCGGAAAAACATGGACCAATTTCCGCGGTAAAATTCCCGGCTTACCACTTGGTGCCTGGATACCACAAATAAGGGCTTCCCGTTACCATCCAGGCGAGGCCTTTGTGATTGCCAATGATTACCGCCGTGGCGATTTTAAACCCTATATTTTCCGCACAACCGATTTTGGAAAAACATGGACAAGGATTATTGACGAAAAGAAAGTTACAGGCTACGCATTATGCCTGATACAGGATCCTGTAGAACCCAATTTAATTTTTGTTGGAACAGAGCAGGGGTTATGGATAAGTTTTGACAATGGCGAAAAATTTCAGCAATTTAAAAATGGTTACCCTTCTGTTTCTACATATGATTTTGCGATCCAGGAAAGGGAGGCCGATTTAGTAATCGCTACTTTCGGAAGAGCTTTATGGATATTGGATGATATACGCCCGCTTAGAAAAATTGCAGCTGCCAAAGGACAAACCTTCACCAAAAAAATTACTGCATTTGAAACACCGAAGGCTTACCAGGCCAAAATTAAAAATGCGGCTGGCATTGAATACAGTATATGGGGCAGTTATGAAGGGGAGAATAGAAAACCTGGCGCAGCATTAAGTTTCTTTGTAAACAAAGCAAGTACAGATACCGGCAAGAATAAATTAGCCGATACCGCTACCGTAAGAATCTTTGATGCCAGTAATGTACAGGTCCGAACGCTTCGTCCCAAAGCCGACAGTGGTTTTAACCGATTCTATTGGGGCCTGGAAGGGAAAGGCATCCGGCAGGCTGGTGGTGGAAGAGGTGGCGGAGGTGGCCCACGTGGTTCCGGCCTTGCCCGGCCTACAGATGAACCCGGTGGATTACTGGTGGATCCCGGTACTTATAAAGTAGTAATCAGTTTAGGTAAAGATCTTTCCGATAGCACTATGGTTACCATAAATGACGATCCTAATGCACCTACAAGCAAAGAGATAAGAGACTCTATCCGTAATGCCAATACAAGATTGGATAAAAATTCCTTGAAATTAGTTGATCTGACCGATCGTTTGACTGAAGCCGATGATATTGTAAAAAAGATCGAGGCGAACTTTGCAAATATGGATCAAAAGCAAGTAGATACCCTTCGCAAAACAGGTAAAGCCATGCAGGATAGTATAAAATCCATCCGCGAACAATTAAGCGGCAAGCCACAGGAAAAACAAGGTTATGGAAATATTCCTCAGGTAACTGTAAACAGTGTAATGGGTGAAGCACGTTCTTATGTATTAAGTAAAAAAGTGGCCCCTAGTACACAGGAAGAACGCCTGATGGTAGACGCAGAAAATATGGTAGCTGAAGTACTAAAAAAAGCCAATGCTTTTTTCGATGGTAAATGGAAACAATACCGTGCATTGGCAGAAAGTACGCCGGTAAAAATGTTTAAAGATTACAAACCCATCGAATAATCGGTCGGGACGCTAAAGCGGCCTGAACGATTAAGCAACAATCCAGAATAAAGTAATATAAAAATCCAGCCGGTATCATTCAGGTCGCTTTAGCGCCCCGATTGATATCGGCTTTTTTATTATTTTACTCGCACCCACCTTCAATCACTTATTTTTACAGCCGAAATAATTGAATTTTTATGAGTCAACCTTTACTCAGTCATCTGGCCGGAACATTAGTGGGTAGCGAAATCGTGAAATTGGGTAATGCCATCAGTGAGCGCATTCGTAACGGCGAAAAAATATACAATTTTACCATTGGTGATTTTGATCCGGCTGAATTTCCTATCCCGACTGAGTTGGAGGCTTTAATTATAGAATCTTACCAGCAACGCAATACCAGTTATCCGGCAGCAGAAGGTGTTTTGGATCTGAGAAAAGCAGTAAGTAGTTTTATTAAAGAATGGGAAGGATTGGAATATGCACCCAATGAAATACAAATTGCTTCGGGTGGACGGCCATTGATCTATACTATTTTTAAAGCGATTGTTGATAAAGGCGATAAAGTAATCTATGGCGTACCCTCATGGAATAACAACCACTATGTTCACATGACAGATGGTGAGCATTGTATCATTGACTGCAGTGCCGACAATGATTTCATGCCAACGCCGGAAGAGATTAAAAAAAATATCCCCGGTGCTACGCTTATTTGTATCTGTACACCACAAAACCCAACTGGCACAACACTTTCTAAAAATGCATTAGCAGAAATTTGTGACCTGATACTGGAAGAAAACAAACGTCGTGCGGGTGACGAAAAAAAATTATACCTGATGTTCGATCAGATGTACTGGACATTAACCTATGGTAGCACTGAGCATTTCAATCCTATTTCTTTACGTCCCGATATGAAACCGTATACCATTTTTGTAGACGGCATATCTAAAGTATTTGCTGCCACCGGGGTTCGTGTTGGTTGGGCATTGGGACCAGAAACAGTTATCGCCAAAATGAAAGCGATACTTAGCCATCTTGGAGCATGGGCACCTATGGCAGAACAAAAAGCAGTGGCTAACTATTTAGTGCAGAAAGAAGCCATTGCAAAATACCTCACGCATTTTAAATCTGAGCTGGAAGAAAGATTACGCAATATCCATGTTGGACTCATTGCATTAAAAGAAAAAGGATATAGTGTTGATTCCGTTACTCCACAGGCCGCCATTTATCTTACCATTAAAATAGATCTGGTTGGCAAAACCACTTCAGAAGGAAGCATCTTGTCAACACAATCTGATGTTACTTCTTATATTTTGGGGGAAGCTAAATTAGCTGTCGTTCCTTTTTCAGCTTTTGGAGCCGGCAACAAAAGCCCCTGGTACAGATTAAGTGTGGGTACCTGTAAGAAACAAGAAATACCTGAAATGTTGGCTA
>JAYSXR010000233.1:0-3553 GCA_043717145.1 Chitinophagaceae bacterium
AGAAGCAAAAAGCAAATGTTAAGTGAGTTGTGAGTAGCCAATATTTGCTCACAACTGACCACTTACCACTCACCATTAATGTGATCCAATGCATTAAAAATGAACAGCCCTCCCTTGGAGATTTGAACCGTTTAACGTAAGTTGACAAATATTATCAACCCTATGAAGGAAACAAAAGGGATATGGAAAGTAATTGGTGCCTCCTCACTGGGCACATTGATAGAGTGGTATGACTTCTATATATTCGGAAGCCTTGCCACCGTTTTGGCCAGCCAGTTCTTTCCAAAAACCAACCCAACTGCTGCATTATTATCTACCCTCGCCACCTTTGCTGCCGGTTTTATTGTACGGCCATTCGGGGCATTGGTGTTTGGGCGGCTGGGCGATCTGATCGGCCGTAAATATACTTTCCTACTAACACTGGTTTTAATGGGTGGATCTACATTTGCCATTGGATTGGTGCCCAGTTATGAATCCATTGGTTTTGCGGCGCCTATTCTTGTTTTGTTGCTCAGGTTATTACAAGGCCTTGCCTTGGGTGGCGAATATGGCGGTGCAGCAACCTATGTTGCCGAACATTCACCTGCCCATCGACGCGGATTCTTTACTTCGTGGATACAGACCACCGCGACACTCGGTTTATTTGTGTCACTCGGTGTTATCCTGTTAACCCGTCATAGCCTGGATGCCGACCCCGCAAAATCTATTGCCAAGTTTAACGATTGGGGCTGGCGCATTCCTTTTTTAGTATCTATTTTTTTGGTAGTGGTGTCTATTTATATCCGTTTAAAGATGAAGGAGTCGCCGTTGTTTGAGAAACTAAAAGCGGCGGGTACAAGATCTGTTAATCCATTAAAGGAAAGCTTCGGGCATAAGTCTAATTTAAAAATGGTATTACTGGCATTATTTGGAGCTACCATGGGGCAGGGCGTTGTTTGGTACACAGGACAATTCTATGCGCAATCTTTTATTGAAAATGTATGTAAGGTCGATTTTGATCAATCCCGTACCATACTTATCTGGGCCATATTATTTGCTACACCTTTTTTTGTGGTATTTGGCAGTTGGAGCGATAAAGTAGGACGTAAATGGATTATGTTAACTGGCATGTTGCTGGCCGTTGTTTCATACCAATTCCTGTTTAAACAAATACTGGACCTTACTGATCCGAAAACAAAAATGGAACTTGTTGAGAAAAAGGAAATTAAGTCCGCAGTGGCTCCTATACCGCATACTGCTGACTCATTGCGAACAATTGTGAGCAAAATATTTTATGCCGATGGTATGACAATGATTGAAACAAAAAAAGATACGTTGTATACCGCAGGAAGGATAACCGTTAAGCCGGATATAAAATTTTTTAAAGTAGTTGGTAACGGTGATTATTGGAAAATAGTGTTTTTTGTGTTTATTATGATATTTTATGTAACCATGGTGTATGGCCCTATCGCTGCATTTTTGGTGGAACTGTTCCCTACTAAAATCAGGTACACATCTATGTCATTACCTTATCATATTGGCAACGGCGTTTTTGGTGGGTTAACGCCTTTCATTGCTACTTTACTTACAACGATTTATACGAATAATAAACTAGTAGGATTGATGTACCCGATTATTATTGCGGTGGTGTGTTTGGTGATAGGTACTTTATACATTACTAATAGAATTGACCCGGAAATTGACGATTAATTTTTTGACCGACATTTGGAACGAAACGAGAAATTTGCTATTCCATCAGCAGATTTTTAATTTGTTGCTTTTTTTCGAAAAGACGGCTTCCGATTAAAAATAATTTATTATGAACCAAATCAAAAGAATCGCGGGTATCATTTGGATTGTACTTGGGCCGGCCGGGGTGATTTACCTGATAAAGACTGCCGCCGCAGAAATCGCTAAAAAGCCTGTGCTGGATACGAAAATACAATGGGGTGTATTTGTAGTAGTCTTCATCCCCATTGCGATGGGTATGGTTATTTTCGGGTATTTTGCCTTTAAAGGGGAATACGATCACTTACCCGAACGCTCAGAAGAATTACTTGATTAAGTCTTTTACATGTCGAATGCTGAATTTTGAATGGGATAGCCTATTTAACATTTAAAATTTAACATTCAATATAAGTTTCCTACCCATTCCGGTAATTTTGAACGAACAAAAGAAAACAGGCATGTCTATTGAAGTTTCCGAGTTACTTAAACAATACGGTGAACAAAAGGCAGTGAACTTAGCCTCCTTCAAAATAGGCAAAGGGGAGATTGTTGGTTTTCTGGGTCCCAATGGTGCGGGCAAGAGTACTACAATGAAAATCATCACCGGTTATTTGCAGGCAGATCGGGGTAATGCTATTGTATGCGGATTGGACGTAAGTAAAAATCCCATCAATATAAAAAGCAAAATAGGTTACCTGCCCGAAGCCAATCCTTTGTACCCGGATATGTATGTTCGTGAGTACCTCAATTTTGTTGCGGGCGTGCACAATATCAGTAACCGTAAAGACGCAGTTGAAAAAGTAATCACCTTAACGGGTTTAACGGTTGAATCAAAAAAGAAGATAGGGCAATTGTCGAAAGGGTATAAACAACGTGTGGGACTTGCCGCTGCATTGATACATGATCCCGAGGTATTGATACTTGATGAACCTACCAGTGGCCTCGATCCCAACCAGATCATTGAAATACGCAATGTGATCAAACAACAGGGACAAAACAAAACCGTTTTATTTTCTTCCCATATCCTGCAGGAGGTAGAAGCCATCTGCGACCGGGTCATCATCATCAATAAAGGTAATATTGTGGCCGATGATACATTGGCTAATTTACAAAAGGGAAAGAAAGAAAAACATGTGGTTACAATACAATTTAAAGAAAGGGTTGATAAAAATATATTTGCGCAACTACAATATGTGCAGCAAATGGACCAACCCCAGACCACTGATTTCAAATTTGCAACGACGAATCCCGAATCAATCCGCAAACAACTACTGGAATTATCTGTGAAACATAACCTGAATATTGTTTCACTGCAAACAGAAGGGCATAGTTTAGAAGAAGTATTCCGATCATTAACCACTAATACAGCTATCTAATATTATGGCCATGCTGCCGGGAATAGCTATCCCCGTTTCCATACAAAAAACTTCAGCAACAGCAGACTTGCAATGGTGCGCCGAACTTATGGCAACAAATGAGCCCTGGATTACTTTGCAAAGGAATTATGATGATTCACTAAAACTGCTTCAAGACCCGATTAGTGTAGTATATCTTTTACAAGCCGATCAACATCGAATCGGATTTGTGATGATCAAAATGAAAGGCAGTTTTACCGGATACTTACAAACGATCGTTATTTCTGAACAGGCAAGGGGTAACGGGATTGGTGAAGCAGCCATCAGGTATGCAGAGGAATTGATTTTCGAGTCAAGCCCGAATGTGTTTATTTGTGCCTCATCATTCAATATTGGTGCGCAAAAACTATATCAGAAACTGGGTTATGAGGTGATAGGTTTATTGAAAGACTATATTATTAAGGGCCATGACGAAGTATTTATGCGTAAGA
>JAYSXR010000234.1:0-10702 GCA_043717145.1 Chitinophagaceae bacterium
TCGTTTTCAAAACCATCTACATGCGGACCAAGCGGGGCAATCCAGTTGGTATCAAATGCTTCTTTTACATACACTTCTTCATTACCACCCATATGGGGAGAGGAGAGCCAGATCTTTTTATTCATAGATTTTATCTAAAAATGAAGCGTTGAAATTATTTATTGAATACAGCAAAGACGGACTTTAAAATTTATAAATTCCCTTTAAGAGTTCCTGCAAATTCATGCAATACCATATCCATAAGCTGCATGTTTCCCAAGGTCGGGTACCATTTTAAGCCAAGGTCATTTTCTGACTTGGAAACCGTGTAGTTAGTTGGTGAAGCAAATGGTTTAAAACCCTGTTTCACAAAAAGTTTGTACGCTCTTGGCATGTGAAGGGCATCTGTAACTATAATAATTTTATTGTTAACGCCAATTGCTTTAGCAAGGGCTGCTGCCTCTTCGTTTGTTGTAGTTGGTGTATCTAATGTTATAATGCGACTACTGTCAGCACCTAATAAAATCGCAGCTTTTTTTACCACTTCGGCCTGGGTTTCCGGTTCTAAAAGAGCACTTCCGGAGCAAACGAGGAAACTATTTTTAATTTGATAATAAAGACGCATAGCTTCCATCAGCCTTCCCTTTGCAACATTTGCTAATTGGGTAGTAGCCGGTAGCCTTTTGTCCAGATTGTAACCGCTGCCTAAAACATGAATGTAAATTTTACCTGATTGGGAATTCAATAACGCCGGATTAAGTGGGAGGTATCGTTTTTCTAAATTACTGGCAAAAAACTGTGGCAGGTAAGCAGTGGAGCATAATAAAAAAAGGACGAATGCACTTATAGCCAGCCTTTTTGAAAGTCGCTTTTTCTGAAATCTTGCTGCCAGGTATGCAAGCAGCGATATGAATAAAATAAAATTAAGAACGGTAAAGAGTCCCTTGATATGATACAACAAAACATTCATTTTTCGAGGGTACAATCATTACCCTTGCATGTGGTTTTGAAGGATATTTCTTTACATGAATTTAGCACTTACTTATTTTAAAAATTATTTTATAATTTTTGCAGGATTGCCAACTGCTACTACATTATCCGGTATATCTGTTATTACAACTGAACCAGCTCCAATTACTGCATTAGTTCCTATTTTTTTTCCCTGGATGACCACTGCCCCCGCTCCAACATGGGAAAGTTGGCCCACCTCAACATTACCACAAAGCGTTGCATTTGGCGAAACATGAACAAAATCACCAATGATACATTCATGATCTATCACCGCATTGCTGTTAATAATGCAATGCTTACCAATTTGCGTATCTGCATTGATAAGTGCTCCACCCATCACTACAGTTCCTTCACCAATGGCTGAATGCGATGATATGATTGCGGATGGATGAATAACCTTAAAATATTTTGCGGTTACAGCGTCAACAATTTTTTTCCTCATTATATTATTGCCGATAGAAACAATTAGCCCATCTGACAATAAATCAAAAGATCCGGGAAAAGAAAACCCAGGGTAATTCCATATCTTTTTAGTTGGGTCGTCATCAAAATAGCCCGCTATTGAAGTCCCTTTCATTTCTAAAATATCTACAATTACTTTAGCATGACCGCCTGCACCGTATAAATATATCATCAATTACCTGTAAATTTTTGTATCGTTGCCTGTCCGTCTGCATTGATTCCTTCAGATTTAAAAACTTTTGAAATCGTAAGCAGCAATATTTTCATATCTAAGGCAAAACTCATGTGCAGTACGTAAAAAATATCATACTTAAATTTCTGTTGCCATTTAATAGCATTACGGCCGTTCACTTGTGCCCAGCCTGTAATACCGGGGGTTACATCATGCCTTTTTTTTTGCAAATCATTGTACAAAGCAAGGTATTCTGTCAATAATGGTCTTGGCCCAATTAAACTCATCTCTCCCTTTATTACATTCAACAATTGTGGAATTTCATCCAGGGATGTTTTTCGGATAAACTTCCCCAGCCTTGTTAACCTGACTGAATCTGGTAATAAAAATCCATATTGATCCTTTTTCTCGTTCATGGTTTTAAACTTAATTAACCTGAATATCTTTTCATATTTACCCGGCCTTAGCTGAAAGAAAAAAGGATGCCCCTGGTTGACAAAATACAGCAGGATGGTTAGTAACATAAATAAAGGGAGCAATAATAAAAAAAGCATTGTGGCAACAACAAAATCAAGGACAGGTTTTATAAAATTTTTGTACAAGAAAATCAAAGTTTGGTTTTATTTAATAAGAGTGACGGAGGTATCATTTTGAGAAATTAACTTTTGATCTTCCCGTTTATTAACCAGTTCCGGCTTAGAAATAGCTGAAGTTCTCATGCCTTTACCAACTTTGAGCTTACCTCGTTTATATATTTTTTTGCAAGCACATCACGGTCGTAATTTTTTTTAGCAAAAAAGTAACCGTTGTTTCCCTCTCTTGTAAGCCTTTCGGGATCATTTAAATAGGCTCTTATTTGCACACTATATTCATCTATATTCTCCGGTTCAACATAAATGCCGCATTGGGCATCTTTAACCAGCTGGCGGGACACCCCATCTATGGCCATGAGCACCGGCTTTTTACAACTCATGTAGTCAAAGGTCTTATTGGAATAAACAGTTTTAAATGTATCTACTCTCTTTAATACCGATGCCCCCATTTCGGATGCCAAAATATATTTGAACACCTCCTTCTTGGGTACTGAATCAATGAAACGAACATTCACCACTTTCAAATCAACTGCCATTTGTTGTAACCTTATTTTTTCCATTCCGTTGCCAATTAACAGGAATAACACATTGGTATCTTCCAGCGCTTTTCCCGCTTGCAGGAGCTGTTGCAAGTGATTGGCGACACCATGGGCCCCCACATACGTGATTACAAAATGCTTATTTAAACCCATTGCTACCCTAAAACTTTCCCGGTCAAAATTTGCAAGCAAGTCTTCTGATAATCCGAAATCTGCTGCGTTGGGTATCATAATTAATTTTTCTTCGGGAACCTTTTTACTTGTTAGCAGGGTTTGATAAAATGCTGGTGTTAATACGTTAATCAATAATGCTTTCTGATATATAAAAGCCTCAAACCAAAAGGCAAGTCTGATGATTAATTTATTTGTCAAGACACCCGTATCAATGGCAGATTCTGGCCACAAATCTCTTACTTCAAATACCAGCGGTATCCTTTTAAACCGGGAAATAAGAAAGCCGCTCAACCCAACAAACAATGGTGGTGAGGTAACAATAACCACATCAAATTTTCCATTTACCTTAAACAACCCTGCCCATAACACAGAAAACATAAAAGAAAAATAACCCCATAATCTTCCCAAAAAACTTTTATTATACGATTCAGAAACATGGCATCGCCACACGGTGACAGCACCCTGCTGTTTTTTTGTAAAAAACCGGTTTTTATATTCAGGTAATTTTTCTGACCCATTGTAATGCATCATACCGCCTAATACCGTAACCTGTACACCATCAGCTGTCCAGTTTCTGGTAAGTTCGTTCCACCTGGAACCACCGGGATCATTTTCTTCCAGAAAATACTGATGTATCAATAATATGTTCATTGATTCATATTTATTAACAAGCTTGTTTCAACCTGGTTGGTGGTGGTGGAAAATATTAGGATGTCACAAGGAGTTTTACTGCCATATAATTCTGAAACAGAACCGGTGGATACCAATGCATTCAGTGGTTGATTTTTTTCATCTTCACATTTCCATACTACCTGATTATTGCCTTTTGGTAAGTGCCACAATTGATTTAGCACAGTGGCAGTTGGCTTACCTGTAATGCTATCTTTTACAATCCATTTAGGACTGCCTTTTTCTTTCACCATTTCCCTTGTATGCAAAATACCAGGAGACACCTGTTCAAAAGCAGCAATTGTTCCCTTAAAATGCCAGGCAGTGCTGCTTTCTGTAAATGAAACGCTTTTACATTGGCTCCAGTTGTACCAGATAAACCGTGAGCCTTTTTTCATTTGATCTGCCGTATCCAGCATCACTGTATTGTGCGAAGCTGTACCCATAAAATAGTGCAAAGTTGCTTCGTCTGTATTGTACTTATAACTGCCTGCATCCATCAGTATATTTTCCCCATTGTGCCAGATATCCAGGTGAAGATTGTCTGCCTGAGATGGTCTGTCTTTATGATTGCCGCAGCGGATAAAAGTTAATATTGCATCTTCCCGGATGATGTAATAGCCCCCATCATTAAATGAATACATGCCGTTGACAGGCTTATTTACTGCAAGGTTTGTTTGCTCCAAACCATACCATTGCACATCTTCATATAATTGCGGTATACCAGCATCTATTTTTAATGCGCTTGCCAGGGCCTGCAGCTGTGGCCGGTAATCTCTATAGGCAGTGTCTGTGAGCATAAAAAACAAAGCGCCATCATTGGCGCCATAATTGGGTAAACGACCATCCGTATCGTTCATACATACTCTTAAAAAATGCACGGATTTTTTTGCTCTTTCATAAACAATCGTGTTGAATGGGTCACCGTTTTTTTCAGATAATACAATAGCCCATGTTAGCAGTTGAACTACCACCCGGTGATAGTTCATCGAGAACTGTAAAAAAGTGCCATCTTTATATACCTGGTAAGCAATTTCCTTTTCAAACCATGCTTTCCCATTTCCTTTCCATTTTATTGCATCTGGAAAACCGGGGTATAATGTTCCGGTAAGGTATAATGCCAGGGTTTCTGTAATAGCATGGTTGTTACGAACAGCTATTCTGGAAAAGTTGATGTGCTTATACACATGATCCATTTGCCAATAAATAGCAAATTGAATTTTATCGAATACTTCTTCCGTTAAAGCCGCCGAATTTTTGTAATAATGTAAGGCAAATGTCCAGTTTAAAACCCTAAGTGAAATTTCCTGGCTGCAGCGATAGTTGGGGCCGCAATTGATGGGGTTGCCATTTATCCAGGACAGTATTTCTGCAAATACCAGCGGAGCACAATCTTCATTGTAATGGTAATCGTAGCGGATAATATCATATAAAAAAGAGAACCTTGATTTTTCCCAAACGTATTTTATGTCACCAGCTATTGCAGATAAATCTGCAATGGCCGTCCAATGTTTATTGATATCATATTGAAAGCCTGTATTGGGGTTAGTTACCCAGTCATAATTTGTCCCTAACTCCATTTCAAGGTTATTAAACAACACAAATTTGCCTGACTCATATAAATGGAACCGGTTTGCTATATTTACCGATGGCTCCCTTTTAAAATTGATAGAAGCGCTGCCTTCAAAAAAGAAAGGAGAAGCCTGTTGCTTCCATTGCTGCAGGCTGATATACTGCCGGTAAACCGGGTTCAAAGGAAACTTGTTTTTAAGCAAATTTAAACGCATCCGCAGCTCATGCATAATCCGAAATTTGCTGTATTTCCAACCCATATTGCTAAAAAGGTTGACTGCATTTTTTATTTTCGAAAAGGTTGAATTCAATTCTGTAAATTAGTTAAGATGAATGGGCCTTTAATTTCAAACTCTGTATACCGGTGCATTTGAATGAGGCAAATTAGCTGACTCGATAAGATTTGTCTGCTAATCGTGAAATGAAATAAATAACTACAAAAGGCACGGGACCAAAAAAGAAAAGCCGGATCATAGAAATATCTTTTCTCATACTGTAAGGAAATTTATATAAAAAAATATCTATTATACCTAATAAAAAAAACAGGAATAACGCAATAGCATAGATGGATAACCAAAGTAAAACCAACCACTTTTTCTGGTCATTTTTCCAGCAAACATAGCCTGTAAATACAATGGATCCAAGCCATGCGATATGCAATACATACCATAGCCAAAGATGCTGCTGAAGTATCCTGGCATTTTTAAGAACCAGGAAACTGCCTGTAATACAAAGTAACAAAATGACTATGAAATAAATCAAGGTTTTTTTTTCAGGCAGCATCCGGTTTGATAATTTTTTTTGAATACAAATACCATCCAAAAAAAATAAAAGCATACACCACTAAACTAAAAGCATAATGATGGGCAAAACCAAACCACTCTGGTTTATTAAAATTCAGGAGCGTAAGTATAAAACAACGCAATACATTCAAAATAAAAATAGTTAATACGCCTATACCTGCAAATACAAAAAATCTTTTTTTGGTTGTAGGAATGCAATATAAAAATCCTGCATACATAAGGTACAGTTCCAACGCATCGCAGTTATAAGCAATAAAAATCACCCTTCTGTTATTCATCAGGATGCCTGAACCATTTTGCTTTTCAATTACAGTGGTCGGCTGTTGATACCAGGCTGAGATCATCTTTGCAGTTGCTGAAGCGGTTGTATTAGAAAGCCATCTATCCGGCATGCGATATGGCTTTAAAACCAAATGATAAAGCAGCATCCAGCATGTAATTAACAACACAACCTTTGTTGCCAGTTGCTTTACAAACAATGGCATTTTTCTAAACCCTTCTTTTATTTGCGATAACATTCTATAATCGATAAACTGTAAGGTGCATTTTATAATAAAGGCTATCAGGATCTGTGTCTTAAACCCCGCTGTTGTTGCTCCAACCCCCAGCAATTTTTATTACACTTTCAAACTCATTCAGCTATTGCCAGCAGGTGCTGCACAATTCTTTCTGCTGTATGGCCATCCCACAATGGGGGTATGCCGCCCTTTTTCCATTCACCCGCAAAAAGTTTAGCCATGGCTGGTTTTATAGCTGCCGGATCTGTTCCCAGCAATTCATTAGTCCCTATGGTAATTGTTTCCGGTCTTTCAGTATTATCACGTAAGGTCATACAGGGTATTCCCATTACAGTGGTTTCCTCCGTAATACCGCCTGAATCAGTAATTACAGCTTTTGCCTTTTCTACGAGGTAATTAAAATCCAAATATCCCAATGGCTCAATCATGTGTAACCTTGGATGAGAAATGCCCAGGTTTTTTAAAATAATGGCCGAACGTGGATGCACCGGGAATATTAATGGCAGGTTTTGGCTGTGATTGATTATTTCATCGATGAGCGACTTCAGTTTGTCCTCTTCATCAACATTTGCAGGACGGTGCAAAGTGATTACAATATATCTACCAGTCTCCAACTGCAGACTTTCCCATACAGCAGGCCTGGTAAACCCCGGACGATTCTTCAATAAAGTATCGATCATGGTATTACCAACAAAGAATATCCGCTCACTATCCGCTCCGGATTTTTGCAGGTTTTCATTGGCCGTTGTTGTGGTTGTAAAAAAATAATCGGTAATAGCATCCGTTACCATTCGGTTTATTTCTTCGGGCATCGTTAAATCGCCGGAACGTATACCAGCTTCAACGTGTGCAACCTTTATATTATTTAGCTTTTTTGCTGTTACAGAACATGCCATTGTAGAGGTTACGTCTCCTACCACCAGCACAAGGTCAGGTCGCTGTTCCATTAACACTTTTTCGTATCGTATCATAATGGCGGCCGTTTGTTCAGCCTGTGTACCACCACCGGCTTCCAGGTTAATGTGAGGATCCGGGATACCCAACTGTTCAAAAAAATCGCCGCTCATTTTTTTATCGTAGTGCTGACCGGTATGAACAAGCCGGTAATCAATATTTTCACCTTTTGCTTTAGCTATTTCAATGGCTGCAATAATGGGTGCTATTTTCATGAAATTGGGCCTTGCCCCTGCTATAATATCAATATTCATAATTAAAAAAAAAATCAAAAAATAGCTTATAAAATCGTTTCCAGACTATTCATCAACCCATCAAAGTCTTTATGCTTTTGCCTGTAGCTGACTATTTTTGCCGGGATACCGGCAACGATTGCAAAATCAGGAACATCCTTCGTTACAATAGCACCGGCCGCAATTACACATCCATTTCCAACTTTGATACCATTAAGTATAACCACATTGGCTGCAATCCAGACATCATTTCCAATAAGGACTCTAGCTAATGTTGAATCATGGGACTTTGCATCGTAACCAAACGGGTGTAGCAATAATTCATTTAATGGATGTTCATTTAATCCAATTTTTGCGCCGGGTGCTATGGAACAAAATTTTCCAATCAATGCATTTTGAATAATTGCGTCAGTTGCATAAGTATAACTATTTATAGTTACGTCGTGATTAACTATCGTCCTACCAAAGAGAGATACGTTTGCTGATAATTTTGCGTTGGGGTGCAATCTGCATGTTGGCTCGTTTCTTACTCCCATTAAATTAAATTTAACATAGGAGTATTTGAAATAAAAATAATAATAAAAGTCTTTTACAAAGAAAAGAAATCTTCCTGCACCTCTATTATCAGGGAGATTTTGAATGATGCTTTTAAAATCCATTAATTTATTTTTATCCAGCAATTATTTTTAAGGCTTGTAATTGCTGCAAAACTTGCCCGGGAAGTGTTGACGATTTCATCAAAGGGAATTAAGGACTGACCGCCCTTTAAAACACTTTCTGTAAGCAATGTAAACTGTTCCCTGTGTCCTTTATCTGTTTTGGTTTTAAAGGAAGAAAATCCTTTAAAACCGTAACCTGTGGTAGAAGTAAAATTATCCATTACCAATGTTCTCTCCTGGCTATACACTTCTACCCTTTCTTTTAAATAGGCTTTTGAACCATTGGAAAAGTAATTGATAACCCCGGTACTGCCATTGGCATATTTCAACATAATGGAAGCATTGTCTGTATTTTCTGCCGGGTTTGTTCCCATGGCATTCATACATACTTCGGTCGCCCTACTACCTGCAATAAAACCTATCAGGTCGATATAATGACAGGCTTCCCCGATGATTCTTCCGCCTCCTGTTTTAATATCATGCACCCATACGTTGGCAGGGATAAAACCGGCATTCATTGTAGCAATAACATTTACAGGTGCATTGCCTACCAGTTGTTTAATTTTTTGAATATGGGGAGAAAACCTCCGGTTGAAGCCCACTGCTAATGTGCTTCTCCCATCATAAGCTGCTATTATTTCGCTAAGTTCTGTTTCATTTAATGCCAGTGGCTTTTCTACAAAAACATGTTTTCCCGCTTTCAAACACTCAATGGCTATTTTTGCATGCATATTGTGCCTTGTGGTAATCACTACCAGGTTAATGGCATCATCCTCAATTACCTGCCTGTAATCGGTGGTGCTTTTGGCAATGCCATATTTCTTTGCCAAAGCAGTGGCAGTTACACCTCCTGCACTTGCAATAGATATCAGCGGCGCCTGTATTTTTTTAAGTACCGGCAGCATGGTCATGGCTGTAAAATTGCCGGCACCAATAATGCCAATACCACCCTGCTGCCCTGCAAAAGATGCAGACTTTATATGAATCACCGAACTCCTGTCAGATTGTTCAGGATAAACTAACAGGGATGCAACAGACCCGCTATTGCTAATATTACCGTAGATTTTGTTATACTCTTCCAGCAATACCAATTCCGTAATCAGTGATTTTACTTCAAGTTTACCTGTAGAAATAGCCTGCAGCACAGCCTCAAAATTTCTCTTCTCTGTCCACCTGACAAAGGGTAGAGGATAATCCTGCCCTTTTTGCTCATACTGTTCATCGTACCTACCTGGCCCATAATAACAAGATACCTGAAAACTTAGTTCTTTTTCATAAAACTCAGCCCGGCTTAATTGCAAGCCTATAACGCCCACCAAAATAATACGCCCTCTTTTACGACTCATTTGTGCAGCCTGCGATACAATGGAATCATCTTTGGCAGAGGCAGTGATAATAACCCCATCTGCACCAATGTTGCTGGTAAGGTTTTTTACAAATTTAACTGCATCCGTTCCATCGGTTGGGTTTACACAAATGATACCCTTTTTTTCTGCAATGGCTATTTTTTGACTGTCAATATCAATCCCTATTACCCTGCATCCATTGGCAACCAGCAACTCTGCAGTTAGTAACCCTATCAGGCCAAGACCGGTTACTACAATGGTTTCTCCCAATGTAGGATTACATAACCGGATACCCTGCAAACCAATGGAAGCAATCACTGTAAAAGCTGCCTCATCGTCCGACACGTTACCGGGAATATGTACAACCAGGTTTTGCGGTACTGCTACGTATTCTGCATGGTGCCCGTTGGAAGCTACCCTGTCGCCCACTTTAAAATCCGTAACATTTTCACCCACCTCTATTACCCTGCCCACATTACAATACCCCAACGGCAGCGGCTGACCCAATTTGTTAAAAACTGCTTCCATAGTGGGTAACAAGCCATCGGTTTTAATTTTATCAAGTACCTGTTTTACTTTATCCGGTTGCTGTCTTGCTTTTTGCAGCAGGTTACTCTTCCCAAATTCCACCAACATCCGCTCCGTACCCAAAGATACCAAACTGCGGGTGGTTTTAATAAGCACTTTGCCCTTGCTTACCTGAGGTGCCGGTATGTCTTCTAAAATAGTTTCTCCTGTTTTAAAGGATTGGATTATTTGTTTCATTCTTTTTTTCTTAACGATATCATAAGGGACAGTCCATGCTGAGGCATAAACCTTTTAAAAAACCACCTGGGCCATACTTTACGTGCCAATGACAATGCAAATCCCTGGTGTCGCTGACCCGCTTGAGAAGTAAGCAGGTCTCCATGCCCGAGCGTAGACTCTATTGATACGATTTCAAAATCTTTAAAGAGCAGCTTTGCTTCTTTGTAAGAATATGCTTTTGTACCAGGGCTTTCCAAATAATGATGATAAA
>JAYSXR010000235.1:0-3539 GCA_043717145.1 Chitinophagaceae bacterium
CTGTCGAGGTTAATTTCGGGATTAATAAATTCTATATTTCCCTGCACCTCTTTATTGGTTGTGCCCGGGAATTGAACAATCGCCTGGCCGCCTACATCGATTGAGGATAACTGCGATGAATATGCCTGGGCCTCCGCCCATAAAGTAGAAAGATCAGCCAACCGCACTACGGTTCCACCTTCAGTAACATATTCTCCTTCTTTTGCATCAAGAGAGGTTATGTATCCGCTTGACGAACTATAAAAGGAAGTAATGCTAGCTGCTTTTCCATTTTTTACTAATTCCTGTATCTGTGCCTCCCGCATGCCCCACAAAATCAATTTATTTTTTGCCGACTGCACTAATTGTTTAAAATCAATTATTGTATTATCTAGGGTCCTTTGTTTTTCGAGTACCAGCAGGTACTCCTGCTTCGCATTATTCAGTTCTTCGCTGTACAGGTCAAATAATTTACTGCCTTTATCTACATAATCACCCAGGTTCTTGAAATATAATTTTTCAATTCTCCCCACCACCCTGGCACTAATAACATTTTCTTTTTGCCGATCAAAATTAATGGTTGCTGGCAATATCATTTGGTCGCCGGTTGTTCCATTACGCAGTGTATCGACATGTATATTTCCCAACTGTATTTGTTGAGCACTCAGTTCTATCTCATTCATTTGTTGAAAGCTGCCATTTTTTACAGGTGTTAACTCCATTTTACAAACCGGGCACTTTCCGGCTTTATTCTCTTTTACTTGGGGATCCATAGAACAGGTATAGTAAACATCAGGCTCAGCTGCTGCTATTGAATTTTTATTCTTGCAGGAGAATAAAAAAAATGATGATACCAGTATAATTAAAACATATCGCATGCTTACTCCTTTATTTTAATAAAACTTTCACTATCCATTAAAAATTGTGCATTGGACGCTACGGAAGCATCAGGGGTTAGCCCCTCAATTATTTGAACCTTATTGTTGAATATGAGTCCGGTAGTTACTTTATGCGCTTTAAAAACATCCCCTTCCTTTTTGAAAACCACTTTATCTAACCCTAAAGAAATCACTGCATCTTTTGGTAACCAATAAGCGTTTATTGCATTACCCATTATTTTTGCCCTCACCTGGCTGCCCACCGGCATGTTAGCTGCCTTGTTTTTAAAATAGACCCTCGCAGTTACGGTTTTGCTATCATTTCTTAAAAATGGTTCCATAAAATCAATCTTTGCACCGAAACTTTTATCCGGTGCCGTTTCGGGAATTATATGAACGCTATTGCCCACTTTTACGAGGTTTTGAACATCGGCATAAATATTCAGTACTGCCCAAAGTTTATGGGGATCAAAGACAGATAAAATTGCCTGTCCTTTTTGGATATACATTCCTTCTTTTAATGCCAGTTCTCTTGTGGTAATAGGTTCAGTAGCCATTTGTACGGGAGCATTCATGTTTAAAGCGTCATGAATATGACCGTTATAATTACTGTATACTGAAATAGTAAGCGATGGTTTTTGGTCCTGGATAATATCATATAACTGTTGTGGAGAAACGCCAAGCAGCAGTAGTTTTTCTTTTGCAGCATAAATGAAAGAGGTGTTAGCCGCATCATTTTTTAATAAAAACAACAGGTTTTGCTGGGCCGTTAATAATTCAGGGCTATAAATGTCCATCACTTTCTGCCCTTTATGCACATCCTGGAAAGTATATTTCAGGTATAGTTTTTCAATTCGCCCGCTTACCCTCGACGAAATAGATCCGATGGCGCGCGTATCATACATAACCGTTCCTAGGGCATCTACTGCTACCTCCTCTTTACTCTGTTGCAGGGTGATAACAGGAATCATGGAAAGAACATGGCTGTTAGTAGGCTGTAATAAAGTATTCAGATCAACATCCGTTACCGCAGCATCTTCACCGCCAAATGCAACTAAATCCATTCCACAAATAGGGCAATTGCCTGGTTTATCCCGTATGATTTCGTGATGCATGGGACAGGTGTAGCGTTGCGTAACAGCAAGGGTATGTTTATTTTCCTTTTTATTTGCACAATGACAGCCCAAAGCCATAAAAAGCAGTGACCATAACAGGTACTTTAAATTGATTATTTTTTGCTCAGTCCTTTTCATAGCCAATTATTTTATTTCAAGGATTTTTTCAAACCTGGTCTGAAGCTGTAATAAATCCTGGAGTTGCTGCAGGGATTCTAATTGTATCATATTCAAACTTTCCCAGGCATCAAACAGGGTAAAAAGTTCTTCTGTATTCTGTTCATATGCTAACTGCAGGGTTTGAAAGTTCTTACGCAATGCCGGAATGATGGTTTCCTCAAACAGCCTAATCTGTTTCTTTTTCAAATCCATATCGTTTTGCAAGCCATATGCCATGCCTGTGGCTTCATTAACAATCACCTGCTTTTGTTGGTTTAGTGATTCCACTTTCCATTTGAGGCTTTCCACATTTGCTTTGGAGGCCCTTGACGACCATTTGGCCATGGGTATTTTAACCGTTCCCAGCAGGGTGTATTGCATGGGTAAGCCGCCAAAGCCAAACATGTGCTCGAAACGTACACCGAATTCCGGTTTCAACTTTGCAGACTCAACAGCTTGTTGCAGGTAATTAACCTGGATATCCTGTTGGATCGCTTTAATATCGCTTCGTGCATTAAATAGTAAGGTACTGTCGAAGGCTGTGGTGGAATACATTTTTATCGAAAAGGTTGTATCAATATCAAACTCAACCGATTTATCGCGGCTCATTAGTGTATTCAGTACAATCTTTTTTTGCTTGATCTCATTTTCAAGTAACAACCGCATATTCTGGATATTTCCAATAGCTGCTTTTACTTTATAATAGGCATTCATTTTCCCAGCCCCATTTCTATAGCGTATCTCGGCACTTTGAATCATGAAATGTAACAGCTTTTCATCCTGTGCGATTACAACCAATTTCTTCTTACTGATTAGCCATTCATAATAATTGTTCTTTGCCTCGGCAGCCAGCTCGTTCAACATTGCTTTTTTTCGTTCGATGGCCGGCGCAGAAGCTGATAGCAGCAATTTTTCCTCCGCATCTAACCTTTTTTTATTAGGGATCATTTGTTCGGCAGAGATCTGGTACTGACCCATACCAAAAGAACCATTATCGCTTTTGCGCCAATACTTTGGGTTATAGGGTGTCATCCAGAACCCGGTTCCAATTTGGGGCGCTTCCCAGTTCCGGGCTCCTTTTGCTGCTTCATCTGAAGCACGTATATCAGCAGTATACATTTTTAATGAAGGGTTGGCCATTTGAATCTGTACGAGAATATTTTCAATGGTAACTGGTTGAGCCCTCACCCAAAAGAAGCTGCATAGGTATACAAATACCCATATGATTTTTTTGTTCATAGTATTAATGTTTTGTTTCTAACACATCCAGTTTCCCATATTTCCGCAACTCATATTCTTTTGTCATTAAAAAAATAAGGGGCGTAACCAATAATATATGTGTTGCAGAAGTTAATACGCCCCCTATCATGGGAAGCACAATGGGTTTCATCACATCGCTTCCTACCCC
>JAYSXR010000236.1:0-3539 GCA_043717145.1 Chitinophagaceae bacterium
TATGTCTGTAGGATCATTTGCCTTGCAGGCCACCGGCTACAGGGTTTTATTGCATAATAAGGATGATCTTAACCGGCTCGGTGAATTGGCACACGGACATACTTTGGCCCATAATGAACCAAAAGTCAATTCAACCAATAAATTAAGCAAGCTGCATCACGCCAGTGATGTGGTCTTAGAAGATGGAGGTTCATCATTTATACTTCGTTCTCATGTATATGAAATGCGTTTTCTAAATAGCAATAAAAATCCATTGATCATCCCCGATAAAGCATTGGATACACATACCAATTATTTTATCGGTAATGATTCTTCCAAATGGGCAAGTGATTGCAGGACTTTTTATGGCATCACTTATAAAAATGTGTATCCGAATATTGATGTCCGTTACTACACGGCCAACGGTATATTAAAATATGATTTTATTATTAATCCTGGTGGTGATGTAAACAATATTGCCATGTATTTTGATGGAGTGGAAGGTTTGAAAGTACGGGAAGGTGCCCTGCACATTAAAACATCTGTGGATGAGGTAATAGAAATGTCGCCTTATACTTATCAACTCGTCAATAACGCCCGCCAGGAAGTACCCTGCAGTTTTGATGTGAAAGGGAATATTGTACGCTTTGCATTGACGGGTAATTATTCCAAAAATGCTACGTTGGTGATTGACCCCTCCCTAATATTCTCAACGTTTACCGGAAGTACTGCAGATAACTGGGCTTACACGGCAACATATGATGGTAAAGGGAATTTTTATGGGGGAGGTATCGCATTCAATAGCGGAGGCAGTTTCCCAACAAGCAATGGTGCTTTTCAGCAAACTTTTCAGGGGGGTAATAATATAACCGGTGAGCAGTCCGGAGGATTTGATATTGCCATCATAAAATTTGATCCTACAGGTGCCAACAGGGTATATGCAACCTATCTGGGTGGTTCCGGAAATGAACAGCCGCATAGTATGGTGGTAGATGCAGCCGGTAACCTTATCATTGCAGGAAGAACAGCTTCACTTAATTATCCTACCAAAGGGGCACTGAAAACGTTTGGACCATTGGGCGGATTATGGGATATGGTTATTACCAAACTAAATGCCACCGGATCAGCACTCATTGCCTCGGTAAAAATTGGTGGCAAAGCAGATGATGGTGTTAACATACAAGGGAAATATGCCGTACCCGGCCCGGCATCCATTGACAGAAATTATGGAGATGATGCACGTAGCGAAGTAATCATCGATGGTGCCGGAAATATTTATATGGCTTCCTGTACACAGTCAACTGATTTTCCTGTTACTGCCGTTTCTGCACAAAAAACAGTGGCGGGTGACCCCTCGAAAGGCAGGGTGCAGGATGCTGTGGTACTGAAATTAACACCTGACCTATCTTCGGTATTGTTCAGCGTTATCATTGGCGGACAGGGTGATGATGCTGCATTTGTTTTAGCCATTAATCCTGCAAATAACCACATATTTGTTGCTGGTGCAACAGCCAGTTCAGATTTTCCTGGCAATAAAACAGGTGTAAAGTACCCTTCTTTTCAGGGAGGTATCTGTGATGGTTTTGTGGTTGAAATGGACAATGATGGAACATTTATTAGAGACGGGTTCTTTGGAACACCGGCCACAGATATTATTTACGGTATCCAATTCGATAAATTTGGGATGCTTTATATTTCAGGAACCACTACCGGCTCATGGCCTATACTGAATGCCAGGTTTAACCAGCCGGGGGGTAAACAATTCATTGCTAAAATAAAGCCCGATTTATCAGATTTTGTGTATTCAACTGTTTTTGGGTCGGGCTCATCAAACCCTAATATATCGCCTACCGCTTTCCTGGTTGACCGTTGTGAAAATGTATATGTCTCGGGCTGGGGCGGAGGCATCGATGTACAGGATGGCTTCCCCAATAGTGGTACCAATGGCTTGTCTGTGACATCCGACGCTTATCAAAAAACAACAGATAATGCAGATTTTTACTTTTTCGTGCTGGAAAAAAATGCACAATCTCAATTATACGGAAGTTATTTTGGTCAGGCGGGTGGTTTTGGTGAGCATGTAGATGGAGGCACGAGCCGTTTTGACCAGAACGGTGTAATCTATCAATCTATTTGTGCCAACTGCGGCACGCCTAAACCACAGTTCCCTACCACACCCGGCGTATGGTCTTCAACCAATAATGCAACAGATTGTAACCTGGCCGCGATCAAAATAGCATTTAACCTTGCAGGGGTAGGGGCCGGTTTGCAGGCAAGTATCAATGGGGTTGTGAGGGATACGGCGGGCTGTGTGCCATTGGCGGCTGTATTTACCGATACACTTGCGATGGGAAAAAAATATGTATGGGATTTTAATGACGGAAGCCCTGCTGTTACCACTACCAATCCTACCATATCCCACACCTTTAATACGATTGGATTGTATAGGGTGATGTTGGTATCAATAGATTCAAGTACCTGCAATATTTCCGATACGGCTTATGTAACCATGCGTGTAAGAAATGATGAAGCAGCACTTAGTTTTACCAGTGCTAAACTACCACCCTGTACATCACTTGCCTACCAGTTTACCAATACCTCTACCGCAATCAAACCTTTTACCGGCAGTAGTTTTCGATGGGATTTTGGAGATGGAAATTCGCAACTGGCAGGTACGGGTTCTGTAAATCATGCCTTTGCTTCTGCAGGAACCTATAACGTTAAGCTGGTGTTGATTGATACAAATTATTGCAATGAACCCGACAGTATTATTAAACAGATAAGGATCGCCACCAATGTAAAAGCACAGTTTGTAACACCACCATTTGGCTGCGTACCATATACTGCTGTGTTTACCAATACTTCTTCGGGCGGCCTCTCGTTTCTATGGGATTTTGGTGACGGTACTACTTCTATGGTTACGGATCCTACTCATTTATACAATAACGTAGGCGTATATAATGTAAGACTGATTGCTTTTGATAGTGTTACCTGTAATAAAATAGATACATCTGCTGTTTTTCCGGTTACTGTTAGTCCTAACCCAAGTTCAGGGTTTAGCTATACACCACAACCTACCTTGCCCAATACTGCGGTTACTTTCCTAAACTCAGCCATTGGCGGAACAAGGTATAAATGGTTATTTGGTGACGGAGATACTTTATTCACTATCAGGACCGATACTATGGTACAACATTTGTACCGTGCATCAGGTACATTCAATGCATGCCTGGTAACTTATAATAATTCCGGTTGTACAGATACTAGCTGCCAGTCGCTTTCAATAACCATTGTAGATGGACTGGATGTAGCGAACGCCTTCTCACCAAATGGTGATGGGGTGAATGATAAAGTATTTGTGCGTGGTTATGGTATCAGTAAAATGACCTGGAACATTTATAACCGTTGGGGAACTTTGGTCTATTCCGGAACAAACCCTGCTGAAGGATGGGATGGTACTTACAATGGAAAACTGCAACCGCAGGAAGTTTACCATTATACTTTGGTAGCAGAATTCAGCAGCAAAGGAAGAACAATTAAGAAAGGGGATATTACATTAC
>JAYSXR010000237.1:0-3530 GCA_043717145.1 Chitinophagaceae bacterium
TGGCCGTACACATGAGTGCACCTTCTGTGTTGAGGTTGGGGAGCGGCACACACTTCCTCTCCGCCACACAAAACATTAATCTCCCATATTATCTTACCATTACAGGGCTTGACTTCAGGGAAAGTACCATATCGCCGGCAACAGGCTTGGCAGGCTCTCCGATGTTTAACTGCACATCGCAGGTATATTTCAGGCATATAAAATTTGATGCCAGTACCCTTGCCAATTATGGAACGGCTTTTAATGAAGATGCTATCTGGCTAACAGGAAGCCCCGGCCTGGAGTATGGTATTGAAAGTAACGAATTCAGAAATTTTAATAAAGCATTAGTAGTAAAAAGCAATAGTACGATTGCCGTTTTTCGATGTAATATTTTCAATTCGGTTGGTTCGGGTATTGAAATTGCAGCAGGAACCTCGAGCGGGCTTATATTCAAAGTTTCTGAAACAAATTTTCTCAATTGTACCAAAGGTATAAACCTTTTATCTTCGCTTAATGCCAGTTTGGCTATCGGTAACTGTACCTTTCTCCTGGGAACACCCGCACAAATATGTGTTGATTATGCACCTTTAACATTTACTCCATTTACCTCATTATTCATTGCAAACAATCTATGGAATATCGTAGGTATTTTTATCCAGGGATTTGATTTTAGCCGTTCAGATGGAAGAGATGCGAACGCCTTTATAGAAAACAATACAGGGGATATAGATCATAACCCTACCTGTAAGGTTAATGTGATAAATAACACTACTAATACAGCAGCTGTAAACGCAGCTGTCTGGTACAAAGCAAGCTGGACCAATACTTCTGTTATTACCAGCAAATGGGCCATCAACGATAACCGCATCACCTTCCTCTCACAAAATAAGAGAGATGGGTATGTAATTCTTTCTGGCGACCTTTCTATTGCACATAACAACAAAACTATTTCCATTGGCATAGTGAAGAATGGCGTTTCTTCTACAGTGAATGGAGAAACCACGCTTCGTGTGACCACAGCTAACCAGCCTTTTCAGTTTTCAACGGTAATCTATCTGCAGAATATTAATAAAAATGATTATTTCGAACTTTGGTTTAAGACGGAAAGTAATGACGAGATTGTAAATTTTCAGGATATACAATGGTTAACAGAAACAAAATAAAATGTATGCCATCAGCCAAATATATCAGGTTTCTCTTCACAGTATGCGTGGTATGGCCACTATGTATGCTGGGACAGGGCATACTTATTCCTCCAGGCGCACATGTAATAGCCAATCATGGAAATATTGTTATAAGAAATAACTGGATCAATAGCGGGACTTTTACCCACAATGGCGGAACGATTTTGTTTGCAGGTAGTACGCAGCAAATAAGCGGAACGAACAACAGTTCCTTTAATAACCTAACCATTATAGCGGGGAGCAATACAACAATGGCTTCTTCCGGCCATTCGCTTAAAGGAATATTAAAATGCGATGGGATACTTAACGTCAATAACAATTTTACTTTACTTGCAAATGCTACACAGACTGCATTGATTGATGGCAGCGGAGGAGGAGATGTTTTGGGAAACCTTACCATTCAGGGATATCTTATATATGGCTTTGGGTACAAATACCTTGGTTCACCTTTTCAGTCTGCTACGGTGAATGAGATGTCGGATGAAGTAAACCTTGCAGCAAGCTTTCCTTCTGTTTACCAACACAACGAAAACCAGGCATCCAATGGATGGATATCTTATGCCAGTGCTGCTAATGCATTGGTGCCGATGAGGGGATATGCTTTTCAATTGGGTAACAATGCAGCAGCAAAAATAATAGACATGAAAGGGGTAGTTAACAACCGAACCCTTTCGCTGGTACTAAACAATAACAACCGCGCTTTTACCAAAGGATTTAATCTGGTGAGTAACCCATACCCGTCACCCATTAATTGGGATGCGGCTACCGGCTGGACAAAAACCAAAATAGACAATGCCATTTATTATTTTGATGCGGGTACCACTGATCAATATGGTGGTATCTATACCAGCTACATTAACGGTATATCCAGTAATGGAAGTGCCAACAATATTATTCCTGCCATGCAGGGTTTTTTTGTGCATGTTTCTGACGGAACGTATCCGGTAGCGGGCTCATTGGGTATGACTAATGCAACTAGAGTTACAGTATCCCCGCAAACATACAGGCAACTGAACGGGATAGAACCTTTTCAGTTGCTGAGGCTCCGGGCATCAATTGGTGCTAATGCTGAATCAGATGCTACCGTGGTCTATTTCAAGGATACGGCTACCGAAAAATTCGATACGCAACTGGATGCGCTGAAGCTTATGAATACTACGAGCTCAATCCCCAGCCTTTATACAATAACTGCGGATACAAAAAAACTTTCCATTAATGCCTTACCATTACCTTCCATTGAAATGCGCATACCCATTGGTGTTCAAACCATGCAGGACGGACAGGTATCTTTATTTACTACTAATATGAAGGCATTACCTGCCGATCTCTTTTGTTACCTCTATGATGCAGTTACCGGCCTGTACCAAAACCTGAAAGAAAACATGCGTTACCAATACTATCTGCCTGCAGGTACCTATGAGCAGCGGTTTGTTGTGGTATTCAGCCGTATGCCTATCGTGCAACAGCCATTGCCAACTGATCCTGCCACGATACCCTCTTTCCAGGTATCGGGAACAGGCCGCAATATCCTGGTTACACTTACTATCCCAGCGGGTGATAAAGCGGTTATACGTTTTATTAATACTGCCGGCCAGGTATTGTATACTAAAACATACGTGGGAAGTGGAAATTTTCCACTGGCACTTTTATTGCCACAAGGAATTTACCAGGTGGTTTGCTACACATCCAACAAGGTTCTTGCCAAACAAATATTTATAGGCGAATGAAAACAGCCATTTACATACTATGTTTACTGCTAATACCGCATATTCATATACAAGCACAGCAACCACCTTTACCACCGCGGCCGATAGCCATATTTGCCAATCCGGAGCAGGGGCTCATATTTGGAACTTTCTTCCGTGGCAATACGGGCGGCTCAGTAATTATCTATCCGGATGGTTCACGTTCTGTAACGGGGGATATTGTGCAATCCAATATTGGCGTTCCTTTTTCACCCGCCATTTTTGAAGTCGATGCCAATCAGGGAACTATTATAGCCATACTAAATGGCCCGGACATTACCCTTAATGGCAGTAATGGAGGAACGGTTTTGTTGCGAATTGGAAGTTCCAATACAGGATCACCTTTTATCACATCTGTACAACGCCCTAGTCGTACTGCAATCAGGATAGGGGGAACTCTTTTCGTGAGCGGGCCGCTAACAAGCCCTTCCGGTTCATACAGCGGAAATTTTTATATCACATTCATTCAGCAATAAATATCGCTTGCCATTGACAGGTAAAACTTTCTATATCCTCAACACGTGTTCAAATTGATCCCGTTTGGAATGATACGGCTGCTTTATTGCCTAATGCTTTGCATCTGTCTGCAAACAGGCATGGCGCAAGTACCTAAATCCAT
>JAYSXR010000238.1:0-10640 GCA_043717145.1 Chitinophagaceae bacterium
TAACTCACTTAACCATAACTCCTAGTGGTAAACTTTGGAGTGAAACGCTGGTAAACTATCGAGTGAAATAAGTGGTAAACTATGGGGTGAAATATCCAATAATTTTTCGGTTTAAAACTTGTCGGACGAATGGCTGTAAAAAATGCCCATTAAAAAGCCAATGTACCTAATTGCCCAAACGCATTATACAGCAAAGCGAATACCAGGATGCGGTAGATATTAATGATAACAATATCAAAAAAAAATCCCAGTATAATAAACGAAGACAGGCTATATGTGAACATCCCTTCGGAAGCATTAAAAGGCACTAGGGTAGAAAATTCACCAGTTTAGTACCCCAAATACCATTTGTGGTTGACCCCTTTTAAAAAAACTCTGGTTCATGTTTGTTAAGTTGGTGCAACCAGATGAAATTCAATACTTATTGGGGATCAATTTGATCTGGTGAAGAGGGATCATTGAACAATGGAGATGGTAGGTCAATGTGCTCTGGGGATTGGGGAATAATTGGCTTGTATTTTCCATACATTTTGCGCGAGTGTGAGACCAAGCTGCTGTCAATAGTTTCATAAAAGGTCAGCCTATTTCCTGGCTTTAATTACCTGGGCAGGGAACCCCCGGCTAATGTCTTTGACGGATATACTTGCTTCCTGTTTCTTAAGTGCAGATACAATCTGATATTCGCTAAATCTTCCTTTTTTCATAATTATTAAAATTAAAGTTAACAAGTTTTTTTGTCGTTAACTCTTATCGCCCTGGCCGAATTTCGAGGGAGCCGACAAACATGGTCATTTGCATGATAACGGTTTTCGGAGATGGAGCTGGTTGGTTTGTATTTATCTATAAAACGAGCAGCAAATATGGACAATTTGGTATGATGAAGTACAGCGCTGAAAGGTATATGCCCGGTTATTTTAGGTTTTGAATGAGATCAATTTATGATAGTATTATATCTCGGGACAACGGCGCCCAAATACACAAATTGACAAAAAAAACCTACCTTCGAATATGCGAAAAATGGCAGCAATTGCGACCAAAGGACCCTTAAAAGGATTTGACGAAAAATCAAAAGATCTTGCCTTCTGGCTTTGCCGTACACCCCAGGAAAGAGCTGCTGCGGTGACTACATTAATTAGGCAATCAATGGTTCCCGGACAACGAATGGTGCGTATTTTTACCGGTAGACGCAAAATGCACCCATGATACTGGAAAAAGATTTCGAAGATTTTATTGAACTACTTAATAATCATCAGGTAGCCTATATGATAGTTGGCGGTTACGCACTTGCTTTTCACGGAAAACCAAGGCAGACTGGTGACCTCGACATATGGATAGACATTTCAGAACAAAATGCTGAAAAACTGGTCTCAGTAATTAAAGACTTCGGGATGGCCTCCCTCGGATTTTCAAAAGAAGACTTTTTGAAACCCGGCTATATTTCACAAATCGGATTTCCACCTCTAAGGATTGATATTCTGAATGAGATTGATGGAATTACTTTTCAGGAGGCACAGAAGAATAAACTCGAGATTGAACTTGATGACAACTTCCGTGTACAGTATATCGGACTTAATGATCTGGTAATAAACAAACTAGCTTCCGGAAGAATCCAAGATATAGCAGATGTAAAGGAAATAAGAAAAGATCACAAAAGTCTATTGCCAAAAACGAAAACTAATCTGAAACGCGGTCGCCATTTGTAATTTATAATTTTACGCTATTCTTGTTAAGCCAGCAGTTGCTGGCTTTTTTATTTTTATCCCGTTCACCACACTTTTAATTCTAATTTCTTACTGCAACTGGATCGATGACCATCGACATCCGGATAGCTTTGTGTTAGAAATAGCAAAGTGAAATTTATCTCAGACAATTTACCCATTTACAATGTGGACCGGGACCTGATTATTTCCAAAATGGGTGATATCACCATGGGCTTTGAACTGGAACTGCTGGCGATTTTTACATTTAGTGCGGACGAGTTGGAAGCTTTTTACCAGGCCTGGTTAAAGGCCATCAAAGTAATGCCTGCCGGAACCATTCTGTATAAACAAGATTGGTTTGTTGAAGCCCAAGTACGCCAGTGAATTCTTTTAAGAGAAGGGTTTCTTAACTCAAAGCAGTGAACGATTCTTTAACGAGCGCCCGTAACTGGATCATAGTTGTTACTTATTCTTGATGAAGAAGCCAAAAGGCAAGGCACAGCCCAATTCAATGTATTCAACGCTGTTACGGAAGCAAATCGTACCCGCAGAAACACTTGATGACGCTTTCGTCATTGATTTTGTTGGTGTATATGGGCAGTTTGAAAAGATTTTGAGTGACAGCGGGATTGTGAGCATGAAGCGTTTAGGCAATAAGCGGTTACAAAAATGCATCAATCAATATTTGAACATAAGGAATGATCATTTGAAAGGGATCTTTCATTTGAGAATGGAATTCAGGTTGGAGAGAAGCATTGCACACTGTTCACCTTAGCCGACACGAATGATCTGCCAGTTGTTTGCGGACCCCGGATCATCCACGAAAAGTATTCAACTGACAAAACAAAATTTTCGATCGGGTTTGCAACGCCGCTCGGTCAATATGAATGACGGTAGCGATTGGGATGTAACCTTTACGTCCAATATTGAAATGCGGGCTTTTTAGAAAAGTGATGTTCACCATTGTACTTTTTTATATTAAAGTAATCTGTTATTTAGCAATTTTACGGTAAAAGAGCAATAGCACCAAACCTACTACCACGACAGCAAATAGAGCGAACGCTCTGCCTTGTTCTGCTTTAATACAAGGAAAACCTTTTTTTTCTGAAATTAGAAATGATGGGTAGAGAAATTATATTTTGATAATCTCCTTTAATTTTTGCATGACAGTCAGAAACTGGCACCATTGGCCGTAGGTTGGAACACCCTTTATTTGATGGGTTTCAATGAAAATATCCCATACCTGGCAGGTGACTTCATCCAATATTTCATTAGTTATAGCTCCATCAGGTTGTTGGTAGGAGATTAGACGCATAATAACAAATTAACAAAACGGCACTGTTACACAATCAAATAGTTGGCAAACAATACAAATGATACTGAAGCTCGTCCAGGGCAGCCAATGTGCCCAATTCATTTTCCAGTTATTTAAGCTTTATAAACTGCATTTTGTTCACTCTTACGCTCATGAAATTGCACATAATCGGGATGGGGAATTTTCAACAGTGAATTTACTGACATAAGGCAGCTGCAATACCAATCAAGCGAATTAGATGGAGAGCGAAACATTGAGGACTTGGAAATTACAGATCCCGAACCTGTAGATGAGCAGTCGCCGGGTATTTAACTCGTGCTGCGAACTTACCCTGTAATATGTATTTTGCAGACATGTCAAGGGGAAATCCGCGGCGGGAAACATCAATTCATCATTCAGGCGACCTTCTAACTGGCAAAACCATTGCAGTTTTAAAAGAGGACGATTATCTGGTTAAAAATTACCGGTTGGACGAAGATGCGCCTAAGCAGTTTATAAAGGCCTATTTTCATACAGAGGATTCTTTAGTACGAAAATCCTCGTCCTCGTCTTGGCTTAGTTATATCGCCAAAACTGCAGACAAATGGTACCCTCATGAATCGGTGATAGAATATATGATCAACCGTGCCGGACAGGTAATGGGCGTCGACATGAACCAGATCAGGCTGGTACGGGCGGGCGGCCAGATCCGGTTTCTTAGCCGGTTTTTCCTGAAAGACCAGGAAAAGCTGATTCACGGAGCTGAAATCTGCGGTGAACATCTCGGTGATATGCTGCTGGCGCAGGAAATTGCCCAAAACAAACAGACTTCGCGGGAACTCTTTACCTTTCAGTTCATCACAGATGCCCTCCGATCCGTTTTCCCAGATCATTTTGAAACATTGCTGCCAAAACTAGTCAAAATGATTGTATTTGATGAACTTGTGGGGAATAATGACCGACATTTTTACAACTGGGGCGTTATAGATTCTACAAAAAAGACAGGAAAACCACCTTGCTTTGCACCCCTTTACAATTCGGCTAGAGGTTTGTTGTGGAACTATAGTGATGAGAACATCGAAAAGATAACACGAAGTCCGGGGAAAAAAATGGTAACTTAAATTGAGAGGGCCTGCCCCCGGATCAGTATTGAGGAAAATACAGAGGCAAATCATTTCGAGCTGGTGAATTTTATCCGTAAATTCAACACCGAATTTGACGACATTGTTACCGAACTATCAGCCATCGAAAATGAGAAGAAAGTACTTATCATGCTCCGGCATGAATTTTTTCCTATGTTTATTCCGGAAAGAGGTAAATGGGTGGACTGGATTATCAGGGAACGTTTTAAAAAAATAAGAGGATATTGATATTCTGCGTAAAATTGTAAATTGGTTTAGCAAAAGTGATGAAACAGAGCCTGCGAAAACGCTGCCTGTTAACTTGGAAGCACAGTTCACCTTGAAAGTGGATGATTTAAATATTGGTATTCTGCATACAAAGGACGGGGAGTGGTTTTTCAAGTATTCCCCCGAATTCAAAAAGCGGGGGGACTATAATCGAATCGTCGGCTTTCCCGACCTGGATAAAGTATATCAGAGTCAGACTTTATGGCCTTTCTTCCAGGTGCGTATACCAGGCTTGAAGCAACCTGCTATCAAAGAGATCTTGCAGAAGGAAAACATCAACGAAAACAGTGAAGTGGACCTGCTGAAACGATTTGGTAAGAAAACCATTACCAATCCGTACGAACTCGAATTCGCTTAGCGACAAGAATAGTCAGGAGCAGCCTGCTCCATCTATAGACGAGCGTGCTTTTCTTTTCAGGTATGATCAGCATAATTTTCAAGCCGCAGTAAACGTCATCTGCCTGGGATATTTTTCCAAGGGGTCATTAGTAAAACGTTTACCGCCACCTAAACCGCCACGAATAGAAAACAAAAAAGCCATAACCAATTAATTTAAAATTGATTATGGCTTTTAAAAAGCTGTAGGGGGAGTACTCTTATCCAAAGTAAATTTCAAGATCTGTTTTTTTATTCTCTTCCAATCTATATATTCAATGTAAAGGATATTTTACGATAAATTTAATTAAAAGGCCAACTATTCGGACAACTGATATAAAATAATTAAGCCGCTATTAATTGAAATACAATTAGTTAGCGGCTTTTTTATGTGAACCGGATTGGATTCGAACCAATGACCCCAAGCTTAGAAGGTTTGTGCTCTATCCAGCTGAGCTACCGGTCCTTGAAATGAGCCGCAAAATAACGGAAAAAATAGTTGCTAAACAAGCTTGATTTACATGCAGCGGGAACTCTATGTTGAAAAGTAAGGGTTCATCCCCTCTATAACTCACTATTCGTAACTCACATCTCACTAATCAAGTCAAACTACAGCCAAATCTCTTTACTTTGTGACAAAGGATTGCCTGCATGAGTTATAACTATCTTCCGCTTGATCGTAAATGGCTCCATTTTGACCAAGTTAAAAACCTGTTGGATTATAACCAGCTTGTCTCTATCACATTTGATGCCCATGAAAGGATATTGGCCTGCCGGGCTTATTTAGATACTAAAATGGAGGATAAAGAAAAACTGTATTACGGAATCAATACCGGTTTCGGTTTTTTGCAAAATGTAAAGATTGATGCCAACCAGATAGAACAGCTGCAGTACAATTTACTTGTCTCCCATGCCTGCGGTTTAGGCGAGGAAGTGCCAAAAGATATTGTAAAGCTGATGTTGATGCTGAAAATAAAATCACTCAGTTATGGTAATAGCGGGGTGCAGATTGATACAGTTATCAGACTCATGAACATGTATAACCATGAGGTATTACCGGTTATTTATACGCAGGGCTCCCTGGGAGCATCGGGCGATCTTGCTCCGCTAAGTCACCTTAGCCTGCCCCTAATAGGCTTGGGAAATGTCTATTATCAGGGAAAGAAAATGAATGCACAAGATGCCATGCAAACACTTGGATGGGAACCTATTCATTTACAAAGCAAAGAAGGGCTTGCGCTGATTAACGGAACGCAGTTTATGAGTGCCTATGGTTTGTATTGTCTTAAAAAAGCAGAGCACTTGCTACAAATGGCCGATCTGATCAGTGCCTTATCCTTTGACGCCTTTGATTGTGTGTCTGAACCATTAGATCCGCATATACATGCCGTTAGGGCACATAAAGGGCAAGTGGATACGGCTGCTATTCTGCGCAGCCATTTACAAGGAAGTGCCATTGCCCAACAGGAAAAGCAGGCGGTGCAGGATCCTTATTCCTTCCGTTGTATCCCGCAGGTGCATGGGGCGAGTAAGGACGCATTTGATCATATTTTAAGTGTTTTCATCCGTGAGATCAATTCAGTAACAGATAATCCGAATATTTTTCCTGAAGATGACCTTATTGTAGGTGGTGGTAATTTTCATGGACAGCCATTGGCCCTGGTGCTGGATTATTTTGCCATTGCGATGAGCGAATTGGCGAATATTTCAGAAAGAAGGACCTACCAACTGATCAGTGGCCAACGTGGTCTGCCTTTATTCCTCGTGAAAGATCCCGGATTAAATTCCGGGTTTATGATACCGCAATACACCGCAGCGGGCATTGTGAGTGAGAATAAACAATTATGTACCCCTGCATCGGTAGACAGTATTTCTTCTTCCAATAACCAGGAAGATCATGTGAGCATGGGAGCCAATGCTGCCACTAAATGCATGCGTGTGATTAATAATGTAGAAAAGGTGCTGGCCATAGAACTACTGAGTGCCGCCCAGGCACTTGAATTCAGGCGGCCAAAGAAAAGTTCGCCTATATTGGAAAAACTAATGGATGCTTTCCGGCAAAAGATCAGTTTTAATAAAGTGGACAGGCTGCTGCATACAGATATGATTAATGCGATTGATTTCCTTGCCAACTACCGGCAAAATGATTAAAAAATTTGACTGTTGAAATAAATCAATGCATTGCCTGTACACATCAACTTTCAAAATTCCTTATTCAATATTCAATATTCCCTAATTCTCTATTCCTTACCTTTACCTACCTAGAAAAGCAATTGAAATGAGCGAAGAAAAGAGCCTGAATTTTATTGAAGAGATTGTTGAAGAGGATCTGAAGCGTGGTAAATATCCATCGATAACTACCCGTTTCCCGCCCGAGCCGAATGGCTACCTGCATATCGGCCATGCCAAAAGCATTTGCCTGAATTTCGGTCTGGCTAAAAAATATGGTGGAAAAACCAATTTACGATTTGATGATACAAATCCAAGCACAGAAGAAACAGAATATGTAGAAAGTATTAAAGAGGATGTACGCTGGTTAGGATTTGAATGGGCAAATGAGTTATATGCATCAAATTATTTTGAACAGTTATATGGATTTGCGGTTGTTCTGATTAAAAAAGGATTGGCCTATGTTGATGACAGTACCAGTGAAGAAATTGCCGCACAAAAAGGCACGCCTACTTCACACGGGAAAAGAAATTCTTTTTCCGACAGGGGTGTGGACGAAAACCTTACCCTATTTACCGATATGCGCGCCGGTAAATATGCAGATGGTACCAAAGTAGTCCGTGCCAAAATTGATATGTCATCGCCCAATATGTTGCTGCGCGACCCAATCATTTACCGTATCAAACATGCGCATCACCACCGTACGGGTAATGCCTGGTGTATTTATCCCATGTATGATTTTGCACATGGACAAAGTGATGCGATAGAAAATATTACCCATTCGGTCTGTACACTTGAATTTGTTCCCCACCGCGACCTGTACGATTGGTGTATTGAAAACTTAGGCATATTTCCTTCCCGTCAATACGAGTTTGCCCGTTTAAACATGACTTATACAATCATGAGTAAACGAAAATTATTGCAGTTGGTAAATGAAGGACATGTGAATGGATGGGATGATCCGCGGATGTCAACCATCAGCGGTATGCGAAGGCGTGGTTATACGGCTGAAAGTATACGTGAGTTTTGTGACCGTATCGGGGTTGCGAAAAGAGAAAACCTGATTGATGTGAGTTTATTGGAATTCTGTGTACGCGAGCACCTCAATAAAATTGCCTTACGAAGGATGGTTGTGTTTGATCCGTTGAAAGTGCTGATTACCAATTATCCCGATTCAACTGAATTATTGCCAAGTGAGAATAACCCGGAAGACCATAGTTCCGGTTCTCGTGAAATTCCATTTAGTAAAGAATTGTATATTGAACGAGAAGACTTCATGGAAGTAGCGCCTAAAAAATATTTTCGCCTGGCACCCGGCCAAATGGTACGTTTAAAAAGTGCGTATATCATTCAATGCAATGAGGTTGTTAAAGATACAAATGGGAATATAACGGAAGTAAGGTGTACTTATATCCCTGAAAGTAAAAGTGGTTCTGATACATCGGGTATCAATGTAAAAGGAACTTTGCATTGGGTAAGTGTGGCACATGCGGTGACTGCTGAGGTACGCTTGTATGACCGTTTATTTAAAGTGGAAGATGTGGGAAATGCGGAAGGCGATTTTAAGGACCATATTAATACGGATTCATTGCATGTAATACAAAATGCGTTCGCCGAACCCGCTTTGAAAAATGATAAAGCGGATGACCGCTGCCAGTTTATCCGAAAAGGTTACTTTCATTTAGATAGAGATAGCACTACGGATAAATTAGTTTTCAATCGAACGGTCACATTAAAAGATACCTGGGCAAGGGAAGTGAAGAGGGGGGGGTAGATACGGGATACGAGGTTCTTGATATTTTGATACTGATGCTGGATAGTTGAAGTAGGTTATTCAGTTTTTTATATTCAATGCTGTAGTAAACCTGCGGCATTTTATTTATACAAATACATGGATTTATTACAGGAATTTAAAAATAACTGGCAAAAGCAATTCTGCCACCTGTCAACAGCCAACTGTCAGCTGCTATTGGCGGTGAGCGGGGGCGTAGACAGTGTTGTATTGGTTGATTTGATAGCCAGGGCGGGCTTTGCTTTTCAGATTGCTCATTGTAATTTTCAATTAAGAGGCGAAGAGAGCGAACGTGATGAGGTTTTTGTAAGATCATTTGGTGAAAAGTATGACAAAGAAGTGTTGGTAAAACGGTTTGATACAAGGCAGTATGTCTCAGATAAAAAATGTTCCATACAAGAAGCGGCACGGGAACTGAGATATGCCTGGTTTACGGAAATAGTTGATAGTTGGCAGGTGGCAGATAATCATAAGGACATCAGTTCTGTGAACGGTCATCAATCATCTAACAACTTTATTGTTACAGCCCATCATGCAGATGATAATATTGAAACGATGTTAATGCGGTTTTTCCGTGGTACGGGTATCAAAGGATTGGTTGGTATCCAGCCATTAACGAAAGAATACAGGTTAATCAGGCCTTTGTTGCATTTTCGAAAAACAGATCTATTGGAATATGCTGTATTTAATGCACTTGATTTTGTAGAGGATTCTTCCAACGCATCGGATAAATATACCCGTAATTTTTTTCGTAACCAGTTATTGCCGCAGATCAAAGAAGTGTTTCCGCAGGTGGAGGAAAACCTGTTGCATAATATAGCGCGCTTTAATGAAGTGATGGAATTGTATAGACAATCTGTTGGGTTGCATGTTACAAAACTGATTGAGAAAAAGGAGGCGGAGGTGCATATCCCTGTATTGAAATGGAAAAAAATAAATCCATTGCATACCCTTACCTGGGAACTGATCAAGCCCTATGGATTTACTGCCCAGCAAACAATAGAAGTGATTAAGTTACTGGATGCAGAGAATGGCAGTTATATGGGTTCATCCACACACCGCATCATCCGCAACCGTAACTGGATGATTATTTCGCCGAATTCAGCAGAAACTGCGCAGCATATTCTTATTGAAGCAGGACACCATACAATATTATTTGAAAATGGATCATTAGAAATAAAAAGTTTGTTAAGCACGGCACCGAATAAAATTCAAAATAACGATTCTGAAGCTTTTCTTAATGCCGATGAAATTAGATTTCCCCTTTTATTACGCAAATGGAAACAAGGAGATTATTTTTATCCATTGGGCATGCAAAAGAAAAAGAAGGTGAACCGTTTTTTAATTGATCAAAAACTATCCAGGATAGAAAAAGAAAAAACATGGGTGATTGAAAGCAATAAAAAAATCCTTTGGATTGTTGGACATCGTATTGATGACCGCTTTAAAATAACCGATCAATCCCAGACAATGTTACATATTACCTACCGAAATAACCGGATACCTCATTAATAAAGCTTTCTATAGGCCTGAAACTACTCAGTAACTGGCAGGTAACCGCAAAGAAAACAATACCATAAAAAGCCCCCCAGATATGTGCAGAATGATTGATATTACCCCTGCCTTTTTTGGCCAGGTAAACTGAAACCAAAAGATACAAAGGCCCAAAAACGAAAGCGGGGATATTAACAGGTATGGGAAATATGCTCATACCCATGGTTGGGTTTAAAAATATGCCGATAAAAATAACCGCAGAAACCGCACCTGATGCACCCAGGCTTCGGTAATGATAATTATTCTTGTGCTGTAAATAAGTAGGCAGCAGGCAAACGGCAAGGGATGAAATATATAAAACGATATAGAGTGCCTTACCTGTTCCGGGAAATATTTCTGTAAAAGCC
>JAYSXR010000239.1:0-10640 GCA_043717145.1 Chitinophagaceae bacterium
TATGCACAGAATGAAAAAACACTGCATAATTATTATGATGTGATCGGTAAAGGAAAACTGGCCGTTACCAAAGGTTATTTTTTGACTGACCAAGACAAGGCTTTTGGCAAATACATACTCGATATCAGTTGCCGGGGAAAAACAAGTTTCAGGGAAGAGGACCTTACTCTGCTGAAACAGTGGAGTTTCCCCTTACTGGAAGACCTGGAAAATGACGGATTGATTATACTGTACGATACAGGTCTTGAGGTAACTGAAAAAGGCATTCATTTTATCAGGAATATTTGTTTTGCTTTTGACCTGCATGTGCATAGAAAAAGGACCGTTTCAAGTGCACCACTTTTCAGTAAAGCCATTTAAAAACCCTATTTCGATCTTCTGCGTGCCCGTTTATAAATAGCGATGGCGCCGAGCAGCAAAAAGATGAAGACGACCAGGCCAGCAATACCCCAAACAAAACTGAGGCTTTGTTTTACTGTTACCAGCATTACAATAGCAATGAGTAAAACAGTGGCTACTTCGTTCCATATCCTGAGTTGCTGGGAACTGTACCTAAATTCGCCACGCATCTCCTGCAAAAATATCCTGTGGAGTGATAAATGATAGAGGTAAAGTAAAACAACAAAAATCAGTTTGAATAATAACCACTGGCCTGCGGGATCAAAAACAACCCTGTTCCAGCCGCCATCAAACATCGTATAGGTTCCCAGTATTAAAGTCAATATCGCCGATGGCCAGGTAATCCCATACCACAATCTTTTCATCATCAGTGCCAACTGTTCACGTAAAACCTTTTGCTCCTGGCCAGTCTTTTCACCCGCTTCGGTTGAATAGATAAATAAACGGGGTATATAAAAGAGTCCGGCGAACCAGGTAACCACAAAAATGATATGTAACGCTTTCAGGTAAGGGTACATGGATACAGTTAAAAAGTATATTTGAACTCGAAGCTGAATATCGGTTATTTACTTTTCAATAGACGATATCATTTGCCTGTTACCCGTTTTATATTCCCTAATCCATTTTGCCAATGCGTCTACCCACAATGGATGTGTGTTTAAACAGGGTATCATTGAATAAGATTCGCCGCCGGCCTGCATAAAAGATTCTCGTCCCCGCATGTCTATTTCTTCCAGTGTTTCCAGGCAATCACTTACGAATGCAGGGCAAACCACTAATAATTTTTTGATCCCTTCCTTAGGCATTTCTTCCAAACGGATATCTGTAAATGGTTGTAGCCATCCTTTGCCCAAACGCGACTGAAAAGAAATGCTAAATTTGTTTTCGGGTAAGCCAAGTTTTTCTGTTACCAAACTTGTGGTGGTAAATACCTGGTGCCGGTAACAGGTGGCATGTGCAGGTGAATCTGTTTCACAACAATTGGTAACCTTCAGGCAATGGCAGCCTGTAGTATCGCTTTTACGGATATGCCTTTCTGGTATGCCATGGTAGCTGAATAATATATGGTCATACTCTTTCGCCAGCCAGGGTTCAATATTGGCTGCTAATGCATGGATGTAATCGGGGTTATTATAAAATGGTTTTAGCACCGAAAGTTTGAAGGGATATGCCTGTTGAGCGTATTGCTCTTCGGCATATACTACTGCCGTTTCATAACTACTCATGGCATAGTGTGGATATAAGGGAACAAGTACCACTTCTTCAAGGGCCGGGTGTTGTTGAAGCAATTGATCAAAAGCTGCTGCCGGCGATGGGCTTCCATAACGCATGGCCACGGCCACCGGCTCCTCTATTTTTTGTTGCAGGGATTGCTTCAATTGATTTGTAAATACAATTAGTGGCGAACCTTCATCTGTCCATACGGTCTTATATGCTTCCGCGGATTTAGGGGCCCTGAACGGTACAATAATCCCCCTTACCAATAAGGCACGGGCAATAAAGGGTATATCAATCACCCTCCCGTCCATCAAAAATTCATTCAGGTATTTTCTAACTTCTTTTACTTTCGTAGAGTCCGGTGAGCCCAGGTTCATTAATAATATCGCTTTTTTCGCAGGTTGTAGCATAATGGAATTGTATTTGCAAATGTAAAGCAACAATCAGCATACTTTGCTGTTCGATGTTTTTAAACAGATTATCACAAGGAGATGCGTATAATGATATATATCAGCTTTGTTAGTTAGTAAAACACTAAAACGTGACACAGAAATGACAGAGTAATGACGTAAATCATGCTTTGTAACAAAGCCCCAAGGATACCTTTGTATACTTAAAAAAACAGTCCTAAAAGCGGAATCAGCAGCATGGAGATCAACCAATTTTTTGTAACCGGGATTAACTATAAAAAAACAGATGCCGCTATCCGTGGGGAATTTGCTATTAGTCCGGATCAATATGCTTCTCTTTTACAAAAAGCCGCTATTCTTGGGCTAACAGAAATATTTATATTAAGTACCTGTAACAGAACAGAGATTTATGGGTTATCCTCCGATGCGGATACATTAATAACCCTGCTTTGCGGAGAAACGACCGGAGATGCCGATACTTTTCGTCAGTTATGCTATATCAAACAGGGTAAAGAAGCCATAGAGCATATCTTTTCTGTTGGAGCAGGCCTCGATTCACAGATATTGGGTGATTATGAAATTGTGGGACAGATGAAGCTGGCTGTAAAATTTGCCAAAGAAAAAGGAATGATTGGATGTTTTACAGAAAGGTTGTTTAACATGGTATTACAATCCTCAAAACTTATTAAGAATGAAACTGCTTTGAGTGGGGGCACCATTTCTGTTTCCTTTGCTGCTATCCAGTTCCTGAAAGAACATTGTGTAGACACTTCCAGCAAAAAAATCGTTTTACTGGGTACCGGTAAAATTGGTCGCAACACCTGTAAGAACCTGATTGATTATCTGGAAACAACCAATATTACTCTCATCAACCGTACAGATGAAAAAGCTGTTGAACTGGCCTCTGAGCTGGGTTTACGCAGTTCGGTTTATGCGGCAATGGAATATGAAATACATTTGGCAGATATTGTAATTGTGGCCACGAATGCCGATAAAGCTGTTATTACCAGACAAACACTTTTACACAGTACGCCTAAAATACTGATTGATTTGTCTATCCCTAATAATATTGAGCCGGCAACCGGCACACTGCCGCATATTCTATTGGCGAATGTGGATGACCTTTCGCTGATCAATGACAAAACGCTTGAAAAACGTCAGGCCGAAGTTCCGAGGGCAATGGAAATTATTTCTGATCACATAACTGACTTTCTTCAATGGCATGAGTTGCGCAGCCATGTACCCATATTGAAAGCGGTAAAACAAAAATTACAGGATATGTATTCCTGCGAATTGTTCCGCTCATCAGACCCGGCCCTCCGGCAAACGATGGACAAAGCGGCAATCCAGAAAGCCGTAAATAATGTGGCCATGAAAATGCGTCACCAACATCAGCCCGGATGTTACTATATTGAGGCTATCAACGATTTTATGACAACCAGCGTTAACTGATCCATGAACAAAGTATTGAGGATAGGGACCCGCGACAGTCAGCTGGCTGTTTGGCAAGCCACATTAGTGCAGTCACAACTGCTGCAACAAGGTATTACCACAGAACTGGTATATATAAAAAGTACTGGCGATATTGACCTAGTAACCCCACTTTATGAAATAGGTGTACAAGGCATCTTTACCAAAACACTCGATGCTGCTTTAGTAAATAACCGGATAGACATAGCCGTACATTCCATGAAAGATGTACCCACACAATTGGCACAAGGAATTATACAGGCTGCAGTATTAATGCGTGCTTCTTATAAGGATATTTTCGTTTATAAAAACAGTGCGGTCATCCATGCATGGGAACTGAATAATTTACAAATCAGTTCCCCTTCAGCGGCCGGGGGTGCCATAGCCACCAGTAGCACCCGCCGCAAAGCCCAATGGTTACACCGTTACCCGCACCATAAGATTGAAAATCTTCGGGGCAATGTAAATACAAGATTGCGCAAACTGACAGAAAGCGGTTGGGATGGGGCTATTTTTGCAGCGGCAGGATTAGAGCGCATCGGTTTACGACCCGAAAAATCTGTAGAACTGGATTGGATGTTGCCCGCCCCCGCACAAGGTGCTATTATGATCGTTTGCAGAGAAGAAGATACGGCAGCAAAAGATATCTGTGTACTGTTGAATGATACTACTACAGCTTTGTGTACGAAAATTGAACGGGATTTTTTAAGAACACTATTCGGTGGATGCTCAACACCTATCAGTGCGTTAGCGGAGTTGAAAGGGGGTATTGTTTTTTTCCAGGGTAATATCTTATCGCCCGACGGAAAAGATAAAATGGAGAGCGCTATGAATGTCCCTTTACTGCAGAGCGCAGCATTGGGTATACAGGCCGCAAAAAAATTATTAGAGGAAGGGGCCGATAAAATAGTATCTGCTATTCGCTATGCAGGAAAATAAAATAAACATATTATCTACCCGGCCTGTTAACAAATTACTGTTGCAGGATGCCCGCGCAAAAAATATGGTGCTCGACACTTTGTCATTCATAGAAACAGAACCCATTCAAACTATAGAAATACAACAGGAAGTTGAACAGGTATCCATACAATTGGGAACCGTTGTTTTCACCAGTATGAATGCAGTAGAATCTGTTACAGGAATGCTAGATGGGCATATTCCCGATTGGAACATTTACTGCATTGGCTACCGCACCAAAGAACTGATAGAAGAATACTTCGGCGAATCCGCGATTGCCGGAACAGCCGACAGCGCCATGGAACTGGCAGAATTAATTATTGAAGAAGATTTCACCGATGAAGTGGTGTTTTTTTGTGGCGATCAACGCAGGCAAGAGCTACCTTCCAAACTGGAAGCGCACAATATCAATGTAATTGAGATCACGGTTTACCAAACCATTCCTATTAATCATACCATTGAAAAAGAATATGACGGGATTGTTTTTTTTAGTCCCAGTGCTGTTGACAGTTTTTTTAAAAATAATAAGTTACCTGCCAAAACAATTGTTTTCGCTATTGGTATCACCACAGAGCAAACCATTCGCAAAAATTGCGGCAATAAAATCATCGTAAGCAAGTTACCGGGGAAAGAGAAACTGGTGGAGCAGGCGATGGGATATTTTTTGTGAATAGTGAATAGTGAGAAGTGAATCGTTAGTAATGAGAAATTAGTTTTTAAATAAAAAATGATTTTTAAATATAAAAAAGATGCAGTTGTGAAACCTGATTACATATCATACCAAAGGATACTCACCATTCACTACTCACTACTCACAAAAATATGATACACAACGACCTCTTACTAAGAACCCTTCAAGGAGAAGAAACGGAAAGAACACCTGTATGGATGATGCGCCAGGCCGGCCGCTACCTTCCGGAATACATGGTACTGAGGGGGAAATATGGTTTTTTTGAACGGTGCCAGACGCCTGAATTAGCCTGCCAGATCACACTCCAACCGGTAGATATTATAGGCGTAGATGCCGCTATTTTATTTTCCGATATTTTGGTGGTACCCCAAGCGATGGGATTAGAAGTACAGCTCATTGAAAGCAAAGGACCCTTCTTACCCGATCCGATAAAGACAATGAATGATTTGAAACGTGTTCGTGTTCCTAATGTTGATGAAACATTAGGTTATGTATTCGATGCCATTAAAATGATTAAACAGGAACTCAATGGAAGGGTGCCCTTAATTGGCTTTGCCGGCTCACCATGGACATTATTATGTTACATGGTACAAGGCAAGGGCTCCAAAACATTCGACGAGGCTAAAGCATTTTGCTACACACAACCCGAATTGGCTCACCAGCTTTTACAGATGATCACCGATACCACCATTACCTATTTAACCGCACAGGTAAAAGCAGGCGCAGATACCATTCAGTTATTTGATAGCTGGGGCGGGCTATTAGGTCCGGATGATTTTGAAACATTTTCCTTACAATACATGCGGCAGATTATTAATGCGCTAAAAGATATTGTTCCCACTATACTTTTTGCCAAAGGTGCCTGGCATAGTTTAGATGCGATGGCAGCAACCGGTGCGCAGGGTTTGGGGATTGACTGGTGCATACGTCCCGAAATGGCAAGGCAGTTTGCTGGGAAAAATATCACCCTTCAGGGGAATTTCGATCCGGCTAAATTATTATCGCCCATTCCCGTTATACAGAAAGAAGTCAAAGCCATGCTGGATGCATTTGGGCCAGGCAGGCATATCGCCAATTTAGGGCATGGCATTTTGCCTAATGTACCCGTAGATCACGCCAGGGCTTTTGTGGATAGCGTAAAAAATTACCGGCATACAAAATGAGCACTCTATCAACATCCAAAACAAGTACTGAGATATTCAGAAGCAACTGGATACAATATGTAAATGAATTACAGGAACACATCTGTAAAGCATTAGAAACGACAGATGGCAAAGCTTTGTTTGGAACCGATGATTGGGAAAGGGCCGAAGGCAATGGCGGTGGTGGCAAAACAAGAACTTTGACGAATGGAGCTATTTTTGAAAAAGCAGGAGTGAATACATCCGTAGTATCTGGTAATGTAACCGACACCATGCAAAAACAATTAAAAATTAACGGCTACAAATGGTTCGCGTGTGGCTTATCGCTGGTATTGCATCCCTTGAATCCTTTTGTTCCCACGGTACATGCCAACTGGCGTTATTTTGAATTGTATGATGAAACCGGTTATGTAATTGACCGTTGGTTTGGCGGCGGTACCGATCTTACACCTTATTATCTTTTTAATGAAGATGCCCGGCATTTTCATCAATCGCTTAAAAACGCATTAGACCCTTTTGGAGAAGAATTGTATCCGTTATACAAGCAGCAATGTGATGATTATTTTGTTAACCAACACCGTAATAAAGAAACCAGGGGCATCGGCGGAATATTTTATGACCATATCCGTGCAGAAGATGAAGCGGGACTGGAAAAATTATTGTTGTTTCAGCAGGCAACCGGAAATGCATTTTTAGGGTCTTATCTTCCCATCGTACAAAAAAGAAAGGATACCTTGTATGGAGCTAAGGAAACAGAATGGCAGGAGATCAGGCGTGGGCGTTATGTTGAGTTTAACCTTCTGCATGACAGGGGTACCATTTTCGGATTAAAAACAAATGGGCGCACTGAAAGTATTTTAATGAGTCTACCACCAAGGGCAAGATGGCAATATAACCATCAGCCCCGACCGGGTACAGCAGAAGATAAATTATTGCAGGTTTGTTTGCATCCTGTTAACTGGATATAAAAGTATACCGATGATATTACAAAGAAGAAACCGCATCCTGCGCCAGTCACCGGCTATCAGATCAATGGTGGCTGAAACGACCCTACAGCCATCAGATTTTATCGCCCCGTTATTTATTGATGAAGGTGAAAATATTGCAACTATGATTGCATCCATGCCCGGTTACTATCGCCGATCACTTGACCTTACCGTAAAAGAAGTAAAAGAATTATGGAGTCTCGGTATCAAATGTGTGCTAATCTTTATTAAATGCGATGATGCATTAAAAGACAATACCGGCAAAGAAGCCTGGCATAAAAACGGTCTTATGCAACGCAGCATAAAAGCTATCAAAGATGCAATCCCTGAAATAGTGGTGATGACAGATGTGGCGCTCGATCCCTATTCTTCTTTTGGCCATGATGGTATTGTAAAAGATGGCGAGATAGTAAATGACGAAACAGTAGAAGCATTGATAAAAATGAGTAACAGCCATGCCGCAGCAGGCGCCGATTTTGTAGCCCCGAGTGATATGATGGATGGCCGCATTGGTGCGATCAGGAATGGTTTGGAAGAAGCGGGGTTTACACGAACAGGTATTATGAGTTACAGTGCAAAATATGCATCCTGCTTTTATGGTCCGTTCAGGGATGCCCTTGATAGCGCACCGGGTTTTGGCGATAAGAAAACCTACCAGATGGATCCTGCCAACCGGCTGGAAGCGATTAAGGAAACATTGATGGATATAGAAGAAGGTGCCGACATTGTAATGGTAAAACCGGCGATGGCGTATTTAGATATTATTCGCGAAGTAAAAAATGCGGTAGAGGTTCCCGTAAGTGCTTACCAGGTAAGTGGGGAATATGCGATGATCAAAGCCGCTGCCAAAATGGGATGGCTCAATGAAGAGAAAGCCATGATAGAAAGCCTTACATCTATCAAAAGAGCAGGTGCAGATTTAATTGCTTCGTATTTTGCAAAAGAAGCAGTCAGGCTGATTGGTTAAACAGGTATTTGTACGTTAATTTATCAGGGCCAAACACAGCTTTTTAGTGAGTTGGTATTGGTAGGTGTGAGTGATTTTATTTAGAATTATTTTACACTTAATAATTCTATTCCGGTATGTTCTTGGCCTTAGTCACACTAAACTGACCATTAAAGTGTAGAAGTGAATTGATAATAAACACATTCAAATTATTAACAGGTGTAATCAGCCATTCAACAATAAATAATCAATTCTAACCACTCACTACTCACAAAAAATATGTACGAACGAAGCAAACAATTATTCACCCGCGCTCAAGAATCTATCCCCGGTGGCGTAAACTCGCCTGTCCGTGCTTTTAAAAGTGTGGGCGGCACACCCATCTTTATAGAAAAAGCAAAAGGCGCTTACCTGTATGATGTAGATGGTAATAAATATGTTGATTACATTGCATCATGGGGACCCATGATTTTGGGTCATGCCTATGAACCGGTAGTTAAAGCAATACAGGAGAAAGCATTGTATTCTACTTCGTACGGTGCACCCACCGAATTAGAAATTGAAATGGCCGAACTCATTAGCAGTATGGCACCTAATGTTGACCTGATTCGAATGGTAAGCAGCGGCACAGAAGCCTGCATGAGTGCACTCCGTTTGGCAAGGGGTTATACCGGCAAAAATAAATTCATCAAGTTCGAAGGCTGTTATCACGGCCATGCAGATGCTTTTTTGGTAAAAGCGGGCAGTGGACTCGCTACCCTGAATATTCAAACCGTTCCGGGCATTACGGCAGGTGTGGCAAACGATACATTAACCTGCGCTTACAATAACCTCGCTGCCGTACAACAATTGGTAAAGGAAAATAAAAATGACATAGCAGCCATCATCGTAGAACCGGTTGCAGGTAATATGGGTTGTATTTTACCACAACCGGGATTCATGGAAGGCCTTCGTAATATTTGTGATGCCGAAGATATTGTTTTGATCTTTGATGAAGTGATGACTGGCTTTCGGCTTTCACCCGGCGGGGCGCAGGAATGTTTGCATATTAATGCCGACCTGGTAACTTATGGGAAAGTAATCGGGGGCGGTATGCCGGTAGGTGCATTTGGGGGTAAAAAAGCCATCATGGAGCATATAGCGCCGCTGGGTAATGTTTACCAGGCGGGCACTTTAAGCGGTAACCCCATTGCCATGATTGCAGGGTATACTATGTTAACTGAATTAAAAAATAATCCAGGCATTTACAAAGAACTGGAAGAGAAAACCGCTTACCTGCATGAGGGATTGGATAAAGTATTTGAGGCATCAGGTACACCTTATACCATTAACCGCCTGGGCTCAATGATTAGTGTGCATTTCAGCGGGCAGGCAGTTACGGATTTTGCTAGTGCGGCATCGACCAATAATGAACTGTTTAAAAAATATTTTCATGCCATGTTACAACGCGGCGTGTATTTGCCACCCTCTGCATTTGAAAGTTGGTTCCTGAATAATGCACTCACCAAAGACGACCTGGATTTCACCATTAGGGCAACGGAAGAAAGTTTGAAGGAAATATTATAGTGAGTGGTGAGTAGGTAATGGTGCGTGATGATGTGCTAAATACGCAAGTGTCACTACTCACTACTTGAACTTTGCCCACAGTAGTTTATCTTTAAATAATGAAAATCTTCTTCTTCTCCGCCCAGCCTTACGATAAACTTTTTTTTAACCGCTATAATGATACACTCGGTTTTGAGCTTGTATTCCTGGAAGCACAGTTGAATGAACAAACGGCTGGCCTGGTTGATAATGCGGATGCGGTTTGCGTTTTTGTAAATGATCACGTGAATGCAGAGGTATGTAAACAACTCAAATTAAAAGGTACAAAAGTAATCGCTCTTCGCTGTGCCGGCTTTAATAATGTTGACCTGCAGGCAGCCAAAGCCAATGGATTAAAAGTGTGCAGGGTAGCCGCTTATTCCCCTGAGGCGGTGGCAGAACATGCTTTAGCACTTATCCTCACCCTGAACCGAAAAACACATAAGGCCTATAACCGTGTACGGGAACAGAATTTTTCGCTCAATGGTTTATTGGGGTTTAACCTGCATGGCAAAACAGTGGGTGTGATCGGTACCGGAAATATTGGTAAAGCATTTTGCCGCATCATGCTGGGTATGGGGTGTAAAGTGATGGCTTTCGATTTAATCGCTAATAAAGAGATGGAGGCCCTGGGTGTGGAATACCACCCGTTAATTGAAGTACTGAAAAGCGATGTTATTTCCCTCCATTGCCCGTTAAATAACCAGACCCAACACCTTATCAACGACCAAACCATTGCCATGATGCAAAAAGGGGTCATGCTCATCAACACAAGCCGGGGAGCACTCATAGATACAAAAGCCACCATAAGAGCCTTAAAATCCGGCCAGATAGCCT
>JAYSXR010000240.1:0-10628 GCA_043717145.1 Chitinophagaceae bacterium
AAAGAAGCTGCGGTACAAATGGCAGAGATGGAAGCCCAACGTATGCTGATGATCAAACGTGGCAACCTCCAGCGCGAGATTTCGCAGATAGGCGAAGACGCTTCTGAAGGAACGGAAATACAGAACATTACCATGTTCAAATTGATGAAAGCGTTTGAAAAAGTAATGCTGCGCGTGCAGGAACGACAGAACAGGCCGGTGCATACCGTAGTGCGTTATAATTACACCATGGAAGGCAGCCGCGATTATATGCTGGGCTTTGTGAAAGAGGAAAGGACCGTTTCATTCGAAAAAGTATTCGAGGTTTGTGAAGACAGGATACATGCGATTTTCCTATTCTTATGCATCCTTGAATTATCTCAGCAGAAATTTATGAAACTGATGGTAGGACAGGGTATGAATAATTTTATTGTTGAATGGAACGATAACCGGGAAGAAGATCTATTGGCGGAGGGAAATGTGGCTGACACAGATATTATCGAAACACCCACAGCAGAATAGGCTTTGGACTGGTTGTTATTACCGAGGCCAATTCTTTCAGGTAAGCAGGTGATACAGTAGTGCACCCCTCACTATTGCAGATTTGGTTTGGATAAACTTCTGTATCCGGTACGCAACTGTGCGAGTGAAGTACCAAAAACCTGTTGTAAGCATTACTGTTACTGCTGTCTAAACCGTAGAGCTTAAAAGCAGCCCCGAATTTTCCTTTGTACAAAGAACCTACCTTGTATTTACCAAAAGAACTACATCCGCAACCCTGTGTATTTGAATATTGTACCTGTGATAGATACCGTGAGTTACAACTGCCATGGGTTACCAATCCACTGTTGATGATATTATTATTTTTCATGTCACAAATAAAAAAACGTTTCCGCCCATTAGGTAACGTTAGATCCAACAGGAAGCATACACTCGTATCGTATCCTTTATTTCTGCAGAAAATCTTAGCTGCAGCTATTTTACTGATGAGTGTTTGGGCTGCAGTTAACGAAGTATCTGATTGCAGGTTATAAGTAGCGGTGTTAAAAAAAATAATCAGGAATGCACATTTGTGAAACATACGCTTGTTTTCCCCAATGAGATGCTGACAAACCAAAAATCCATACCCGCAAACGTATGGATCTGTAAATTTTTTGATGGTGTTTATCCGTGTAAAACAGTTGCCTTTACTTTATCCTTCATCAACTCCCTAACCGCACCTGCGATTCCCTGTGCATCATATTCACATTCCCTGTGCAGTTCTTTAGGGGTGCCATGTTCCACCAACCTGTCGGGGATACCTAATATTTTTACTTCTGCATGGTAATGGTTTTTATTCATAAACTCAAGTATCGCACTGCCAAAACCACCTACCACCGTTCCATCTTCAACAGTTACCATTTTACTGTATCTGCTAAATGCTTCGTGTAATAAATCTTCGTCAATTGGTTTTACAAAACGCAGATCGTAATGGGCCGGGTTTATGCCCTGTGTGCGCAATTCCCGTATAGCTGCCTGTGCAAAATTACCTGGATGGCCAAAACTTAAGATCGCCACTTCTTCACCATCCTTTAATTTTCTGCCCTTGCCTATCGGAAGTTCTTCCAATGGTGTTCTCCATTCAGGCATCACACCCTCACCACGGGGGTAACGGATAACAAATGGGTATTGATTACTTTCCAATTGTGCCGTGTACATCAGGTTACGGAGTTCCTGTTCATTCATAGGTGCACTAACAACTAAGTTGGGTATACAACGCATGTAGGGTATATCATAACAACCATGGTGCGTAGGCCCATCTTCACCCACCAAGCCTGCCCTGTCTAAACAGAATACAACCGGTAGTTTTTGAATGGCCACATCATGCACTACCTGGTCGTAAGCCCTTTGCATGAAGGAAGAATAAATATTACAGAAAACCCGCAGTCCCTGTGTAGCCATGCCTGCACTCACGGTTACGGCATGCTGCTCGCAAATGCCCACATCAAAAGCGCGGTGCGGCATTTTTTCCATCATAAACTTTAAGGAAGAACCACTGGGCATGGCTGGAGTTACGCCAATGATCTTTTCATTTTTTTCTGCCAGTTCAATCATGGTATGGCCAAATACGTCCTGGTACTTGGGTGGTTGCGGTGCCTCAATTTTTTTCTTGTAGATCTCACCGGTAACTTTATCAAACAAGCCAGGTGCATGCCATTTGGTTTGATCCTTTTCGGCCAAAGAATATCCTTTCCCTTTCACGGTTACAATATGCAAAAGCTTAGGTCCCGGTATTTTTTTCAGGTCCTTCAGGGTATCTACCAGTTTGGTGATATTGTGCCCATCTATCGGTCCAAAATACCGCAATTGCAATGCTTCAAAAATATTACTGCTTTTAGTCACGACACTTTTCAGGCTGGCTTCCAGTTTACTGGCCATATCCCTGCTAAAGTTTTTACCCACGGGCAGCTTACCCATCAAGTTCCATATCTCATCCCTTACTTTATTGTAGGTAGGGGATGTGCTGATATCAGTTAAATATTCTTTCAATGCCCCCACATTGGGGTCAATGCTCATGCAGTTATCATTCAAAATAATCAGCACATCACTATCAGCCACACCCGCATGGTTCATGGCTTCGAAAGCCATTCCTGCGGTCATGCTGCCATCACCGATGACGGCCACAGATTTCCGGTTCTCACCTTTGTATTTGGCTGCGATAGCCATACCCAAGGCTGCAGAAATAGAAGTAGAAGAATGCCCTACCCCAAATGTATCGTACTCACTTTCACTTCTTTTGGGAAAGCCGCTGAGGCCATTGTATTTGCGGTTGGTGGCAAAATTATCCCTGCGGCCCGTGAGTATTTTATGTCCGTAAGCCTGGTGGCCTACATCCCATACCAACTGATCGTAAGGCGTATTGTAAACGTAATGTAAAGCAACAGATAACTCAACCACACCGAGGCTTGCTGCAAAATGGCCACCGTGAACACTTACCACATCAACAATGTATTGACGAAGTTCATCACAAACCTGGTGTAATTGCTCGCGGTTGAGCTTTTTTAAATCATCTGGATTATTGATGGATTGTAGTAAAGGGCCGGCGTTGATCTGCATGCAAACTAGGTTTATAATGTAAAAATAAGCTTTTACCCTGAAGCAAAGCACTGGACTATTAATAAGAACGTACGATAAAACAGATGGTTCGGCAGTACAAAACATTAAATTCTGCCAAATAGAGGCTCATTTTGCCATTAATCAAATTTCGCAGTTTTTCAGGGCCAGTTTCATTTTATATTTGCTTCAACATGAGAAGTAAATCTACAATATACTGGTGGTGCCAGCTGGCCGGTTGGTTTTTGTATGGGTTGACCATGGTGTTCTTCGCATATATATTCGAGAATAAGACCAACCATATCCTCTATCCGAGAATTGCCATAACCATCCTTTTCGGTCTGATTTTCACCCATTTACTGCGTGAACTGATTGTAAAGCTGGACCTTCGGCCACCCATCCAAACCCAGAAATGGTGGTTATTAACGGTAACGGTATTGGGTATTGTGGTACTTTATAACTTTGCCAATAGTGCTATTGTAGAATGGTTGCAGATGTACGACCCCAAGATCAAGGTATCCGTAGAAAAACGTTTCCTGGCCAATCTTATTCTCGATTCCCCGCTGGTATTGGTATGGGTATCCATTTATTACCTCTGGCATTATGTAGAACTGGGTACAACTTCAGAGATACAGAAAGTAAAGCTAGAGAGCCTGGTAAAGGAACTGGAGTTAAAAACCATCAAATCGCATATCAATCCGCATTTTATTTTCAATGCCTTAAACAGCATCCGGGCATTGGTAGACGAGAATCCCGAAAGGGCAAGAACGGCTATAACTCAGTTAAGTAATATCCTGCGCAGCAGCATGCAGGCCGAAAAACTGGAAACGGTTCCGTTGGAGCGGGAATTAAATATCGTAAAGGACTACCTTGCCCTTGAACATATCAGGTTTGAAGACCGTTTGCAGATTGAGTATGATATTGATGAAGACACACTAGATCAGCCCGTACCGCCCATGATGTTGCAAACTTTGGTAGAAAATGCCATCAAACACGGCATCAGTAAACAAAAAGACGGTGGACTTGTGAGGGTAATATCTTATTACAGGGACAACCATCATGAACTCATCATACAAAATACCGGCCACCTTAACGGCAAAATCAGCAGTGTTGACGGATTTGGCATTAACAGCACCCGCAACCGGCTAGCGTTATTATTTAGTGGCAAAGCTACTTTTGACATCAGGGATAATGAGAATAACATGGTGGAAGCAAAAGTAAAAATGCCTGTGCAGGATTCTCATTCTTAACATTCTATTCATAAATTCGTGCTATGGCAATTAAGGCAATTATTATTGATGATGAAAGACTGGCCCGCAATGAGTTGAAAAAATTATTGCAGGACCATTCAGATATTGAAGTAATTGAAGAAGCAGCTAACGTGGATGATGGCATTGAAAAGATCGAGACACTAAACCCCGATCTTATCTTCCTTGATATTCAAATGCCTGGTAAAACAGGTTTCGATCTTTTGGCTGAAGTAGAAAAAGCCCCCAAAGTAATTTTCACTACTGCATACGATGAATATGCGATCAAAGCATTTGAAGTAAATGCACTGGATTACCTGTTAAAACCGATCGAGCCTAAACGGTTGGCCGATGCCATCCAGAAATTGCAGGCTGAGATCTTTAAAGAAAATGTTGGTATCAATGGATTGAACCGTGGTCCTTTAACGGAGTACGACCAGGTATTTGTAAAAGACGGTGAACGTTGCTGGTTTGTAAAACTGGGTGAGATACGCCTGTTCGAAAGCGTTGGCAATTATGCGAAAGTATTCTTCGGTACTCATAAACCCCTCATCTTAAAATCGTTGAATGCACTGGAAGAAAGATTGGATGAAAGGATGTTCTTCCGCGCAAACAGGAAACACATCATTAACCTTCGTTGGATAGAAAAAATAGAACCGTACTTTAATGGTGGATTATTGGTTGACCTGAAAGGCGGCGAAAAAATTGAAGTAAGCCGTAGGCAAACAGTTAAGTTTAAAGAAATGATGAGCCTCTAACGGCCGGAACGTTAAACGACAACTGCATTGTATCCGCAACTGCTTAATAACACAAATAAGACTTTACATAATTGATGAACCATTACAGGTGACGTAGCTTTAGTGTGCAGCCCGGATCAAAAAAATAAGGAATGAAAAAAATTACCCTGGTATTGTTATTGTGTTCTACAGTAACTTTTTCTTTCACACAGAATAATGATAACATCATTAATGCCAAAGAGGTTGAACGGATAGAGAAAATACTGTCTGCAGATGACATGGGAGGAAGAAGAACATTTACCCCCGGCATTGATAAAGCTGCTGCATTCATTGCTGATGAGTTTAAAAAAACAGGTCTTCAAACACTCAATAATAGCGGCAGTTATCTGCAGTCTTTTGCTATGGTAAGGCCTAAATTTATCAGTGCCTCCTGCAATTTAGATGGGGTTTCAGTTGATACAAGAGATGTGATTGTGGTAACCTCTAAAGAGAACCTGAAAATCAACGAACTATCGGGTTATGAGAAAGTGACCATTGCAGCTGGTGCTAACCTGAATACGGAGGCACGCAAATATATCAATGGAAACAGGAATTACCTGGTATTGGTTGATACCAGTTTTGCAAAGACTTTTAATGGTCTCACAAGGGCAAAATCACAGCTATATAAAACTGACAAAAGTATCGTGTTTGTATTAGCTGCGCAAACACCAAAAACATTTACTATTGAAGCAAAACACGAATTCACAGAACAGAAATTAGCCAATGTAGCGGGCATTATACCCGGTAAAAGCAAAAAGAATGAATATGTAATCTTCTCCGGGCACTATGACCATTTGGGTATCAGGGCAGTAAAAGACAAAGATGGAAATGTTCTGGCAGATTCTATTTTCAACGGTGCAAATGATGATGCAGCTGGTACCACAGCCGTTATCATGCTTGCCAAGTATTTCAAGGCATTGAATAATAATGAACGTACATTAATCTTTGTGGCATTTACCGCAGAAGAAGTTGGCGGGTATGGTGCTACGTATTTTTCTCGTCAATTCAAACCTGATTATGTAAAGGCCATGTTCAATATTGAAATGATCGGTACCGAAAGCAAATGGGGTAAAAACTCAGCTTACATTACAGGGTATGAAAAAACGGATATGGGCAAAATACTGCAGGGTAATTTGAAAGGAACTGGCTTTAATTTCTATCCCGATCCTTACACAACACAAAATCTTTTTTACAGGTCGGATAATGCAACCCTTGCCAGACTTGGTGTTCCTGCGCACACCATCTCCACATCAAAAATGGATAACGAACCTAATTACCATAAAGTCAGTGATGAGATAGGTACGTTGGATATGGACAATATGGCCATGATCATCAAAGCCATTGCCTTAAGTTCAAAAGAAATTATTAGTGGAAAGGAAACACCGTCGCGGGTGGATACTTCTACGCTGCGATAAATGGTGAATTGTAAATGGTGAGTCATGAATGATAGGCGTGAAAAGTGTAAGGTCAAATGTAAAAAGAGTTTCTTCCCATTTGACCATTTGACTGTATAACTATGTAAGTTCACTACTATTCACGACTCATGCATTCACCGGAACACTATGCACCGCATTGCTGATTTCTTTGATAAGTGATGCATCTTTTTCAATGGCGTTTCCGACCACGATAACATCCGCGCCGGCTTTACAATTGAGGTAGGCTTTTTCGGGTTCGGTAATGCCGCCACCGATAATGAGTGGGATCTCAATATGACGGGCTACTTTTTCAATCATATTTTCTGTAATCGCTCTTTTTGCTCCGCTGCCCGCATCCATGTAAATAAGCTTCATGCCGAGCATCTCGCCGGCCATGGCGGTGCACATCGCAATTTCATTTTTATCGGCAGGAATAGGCGTTGCATTCGAAATATAAGATACGGTAGTGGGGGCGCCGCCATCAATTACCATATAACCGGTTGGCATGATCTCTAAACCACTTTTTTTAACAAAAGGGGCACTGATCACATGCTGACCAATCAACAGCTCGGGGTTGCGGCCCGATATCAAAGAGAGGTATAATAGGGCATCTGCATATTTGCTCACCTGCGAAGGTGAACCAGGGAACAATAATACAGGGATATTGGAAGATGATTTAATCTGCTGGATACATTCATCCAGGTGACTTGAAATAACCAGGCTTCCGCCAACAAAAAAATAATCCACTTTCGCTTCACTTGAAAGCATGAGCAATTGATCAATTTTTTCATTGTCAACTTTATCAGGGTCAATCAAAACAGCAAATGATTTTTTGCCCGATTTTTTTCTCTCAATAAACTGGTTATATAAAGCCTGCTTCATTCAGTAATAGATAAGTACTCTTGCAAAAATGCGGAAAAGTTTTTGTTTAAGGTGCTTATTGGCCAGTTGTTTCTTGCATGCGGCTGTAAGATATGTTATTATTTACAATTTGATAACTGCCTCTATACCCCAGTTTGTTGTAAAATTCACAGATTTTCCAACCTTACTCTTTTACGGAAAATAACTCATTCAACCGTCATTTATTTCAAAAAATCTTTCTACAGCTGTTAATATTCCCGCAAAATCAATGGGGATTTGAGGTCCGAAATAATCTTGATTCCTTATCCACAATGTGTTGATATTTCCAACCTTGAATTCTGAAAATGGAAGGATATTTTCGTCAACCGCTTAACAATTCGTTAATGCGTGGGCTTTTAAAAATAACCCGTTAAACAGCACCCACCATATGTCTAACCCGCGCTCTACCAAAGGCTTACAATTCGGCCGCCGCTTCACCAAAGATGGCGTTAGTCCTTTTGACATGTTTGAATACGATTACCGCGACAGCGTGATCAAGAACCCCAATGGGGAAAAAGTATTCGAAATGAACAATGTTGAGGTCCCGAAACAATGGAGCCAGATTGCTACCGATATTTTAGCCCAGAAGTATTTTCGTAAAGCAGGGGTGCCACAACCGGATGGGTCAATCGGCAGGGAAACAAGCATTAAGCAGGTAGCACACCGGATGGCCAATTGCTGGCGCGTATGGGGAGAGCGTTATGGGTATTTTGCTTCGGAAAACGATGCAGTTGTATTTTATGATGAGCTAGTATACAGCATCATTAACCAGGCTTGTGTACCCAACTCCCCACAATGGTTTAATACCGGTTTACATGAGAGCTATGGTATTACGGGTAAGCCACAGGGCCACTATTTTGTAGACCCGAAAGACAGTAAATTAAAAAAATCAACCAATGCATACGAACGCCCGCAACCGCATGCCTGCTTCATCTTAAGCGTAACCGATGACCTGGTGAATGATGGCGGTATCATGGATCTCTGGACCCGTGAGGCGCGTATTTTCAAATATGGTTCCGGCGTGGGTACCAACTTTTCACAAATTCGTGGGGGTGGCGAAAAATTATCCGGTGGGGGAACATCCAGCGGATTAATGAGCTTCCTTAAAATAGGCGACCGCGCAGCAGGGGCCATCAAAAGTGGTGGAACTACCCGCAGGGCAGCCAAAATGGTTTGTCTTGACCTGGATCACCCCGAAATCATGGAATTCATCAACTGGAAAGTTGGCGAAGAGAAAAAAGTAGCAGCCCTGGTAGCTGCCGGTTATGATAACAGTTATGAAGGCGAAGCCTATGCAACTGTTTCAGGACAGAATTCTAATAACTCGGTACGTATACCCAACTCGTTCTTCAAAGTATTGGAAGAAGAGGGTGATTGGGAACTGAAAGCCAGGACCGATGGCAGGGTTATGAGTAAGATCCCCGCCCGTGAAGTATGGGAGAAAATTTCTTATGCGGCATGGCGTTGTGCCGATCCCGGAACCCAGTATGATACCACCATCAATGAATGGCATACCTGCCCTAAAGGTGGTCGTATCAATGCATCCAACCCATGTTCGGAATATATGTTCCTGGATAACACTGCCTGTAACCTGGCTTCTATTAACCTGCGTAAATTTCATACGGAAGAAAACAATGTCTTTGATGTTGAAGGTTTTGAATATACTACCCGTTTATGGACCACTGTATTGGAAATATCTGTGTTAATGGCGCAGTTCCCCTCCAAAGAAGTGGCCCAGTTATCTTATGATTACAGAACATTGGGTTTAGGCTTTGCCAACCTCGGTTCTATGTTGATGGTTAGCGGTATCCCTTACGACAGCGAAGAAGCCCGCGGTATTGCAGGCGCTATCTCAGCTATCATGACCGGCGTATCTTATAAAACATCTGCAGAAATGGCCGGCTTCCTCGGGGCATTTGATAGATACGAAGAGAATAAAGAAGATATGCTCCGCGTTATGCGCAACCACCGTGCCGCCGCTTATGATGCAGAAGATGCCTATGTAGGAATCGAAATCAAACCACAAGGTATCAAAGCGCAATATTGTCCTGATGTACTTTTGAAAGCAGCTACCAAAGCATGGGATGAAGCTGTACAGTTAGGTGAGAAAAACGGTTACCGCAATGCGCAAACCACTGTCATCGCACCCACCGGAACCATTGGCCTGGTAATGGATTGCGATACTACCGGTGTTGAACCTGATTTTGCTTTGGTGAAATTTAAAAAATTAAGTGGTGGTGGCTATTTCAAGATCATCAACCAGTCTGTGCCACAGGCATTGAGGAACCTTGGCTATAATCCAAAAGAAGCAGAAGCCATTGAAAAATATGCGGTAGGTGCAGCCAGTTTTGAAGGATCTCCTTTTGTTAATCCTGCTTCCTTAAAAGAAAAGGGATTTTCAGACCAGGAAATTGAAAAACTGAATGGTGCCGCTAAATCGGCTTTCGAGATCGGTTTTATTTTCAACCGTTTTACATTGGGCGATGAGTGTATGCAGCGTTTAGGTTTTACAGAAACGCAATATGCCGACTGGAACTTTAACCTGCTGGAAGAACTCGGGTTTACTGAAGAACAGATTGATGCTACCAATGATTATGTGTGTGGAACCATGACCATTGAAGGCGCGCCCTACCTGAAAGACGAACATTTACCGGTATTTGACTGCGCTAATAAATGTGGTAAAAAAGGTGAAAGGTATATTCATGCGTATGGCCATATCCGTATGATGGCGGCCTGCCAGCCTTTCCTGAGCGGCGCTATTTCTAAAACCATTAACCTCCCGCATGAAGCATCCATTGAAGAAATAGCTGATTGTTATTTGCTGAGCTGGAAACTGGGATTGAAAGCTAATGCATTGTACCGTGATGGTTCTAAATTGAGCCAGCCATTGAGTAATAAATCTGATAAGAAAAAGAAAGCAGGCGAAACGGAAGATGCTGCTGCTGAGAATGAAGAAGAGGTGGTTAGTGAACCAACTTCAAATATTGTTGACCTGAGCAAATTAACTGTAGATGAATTGCTGGAAGAAGTACAGAAGCGCATGCATGCCTCCACTGATACCAAATTCAAACGCGCTTTATCGGGTATTGTAGAAAAAAAATCTTTACCAGCCAAGCGCAGGGGCTATACGCAGAAAGCCAAAATTGGCGGACAGGTCATCTTCCTTCGCACCGGCGAATACACCGATGGAACCTTAGGTGAGATCTTTATTGACCTGG
>JAYSXR010000025.1:0-6219 GCA_043717145.1 Chitinophagaceae bacterium
TCAGGCTGTTGCTTATTTGGAGAAAGCTTTAAACAATGATACCTCTAAAGTGAATAAGCTGAATTATATGAGCCAGGCTGCTGATATGTTTGGGAAGGCCAAAATGTATCCTCAACAGTTTAGCTGGATACAGAAAAGAGTTGCATTGAAAGGTTCTTTGAGCGAAGCTGATCATTACGCACTTACTTCTGCCGCCCTGAATGCGAAAGAGTATGTGCAAACCATGGCTTTGGCTAAAGCCTATATGGTGGCTTATCCTGATAAGCCTCAACCGTATACATTCTTTAAAAGGGCATCGCTAGCAGCAGATCCCGATACAACCAAGGGAATTGCCATTGCCGGACTTAATTATATTGATTCAGTATATACTTCAATCAGTAAAGAAAAGTATAAGATGGATATTCTTAGGAACCAAGGTTTTATCATTTATACCTATGGTAACCTGATTAACGCCATGAAAAAAAATCCCGAACTGAAGCCGCCTACTTCTGTAAGCGCCGCAAAATCAGAAATATTGGAACAGTTCTTGACCCTTTGCCAAAAGGGAATTGATATGACAAATGAAATATTGGTAGCTTTTCCCGATCCAAATGATGAGAATAATAAGTATGCGGTGGGCGCTAAAGCTGAATTTCAGAAAAATATAGAATATTACAGCAAACCACAGGCCCCCGTTAAAAAGGGGAGCAGTGGTGGCACGGCTGGGAAAAATAAATAAAAAGCACAGAAAATGCTCCCCAATATTGGGGAGTTTTTCTTTTATATCCTTCGCTGACGTATTTTTGCACTACATTAATTCTTTTCCATGAGTTGGCTCTCTTTTTTATCAGATGCAAGCGCGTCAAATTCTGCGGCTAATTACTTTCCTATAGGGGTACAATTGATCTTTGCAGCTGGTTTTGTGGCCACTATGATCGCTTTTTCGGCCTGGGTAGGACCCAAACGTAAAACTGCAGATAAATTAGAAAATTTTGCCAGCGGTATCGAAACCCATGGCAATGCCCGTCAACCCATGGCTATCAAATATTTTCTGGTGGCTATTTTGTTTGTATTATTTGATGTGGAAGTGATTTTCTTCTACCCTTACGCAGTCAATTTTCGTGAATTGGGCTGGAATGGATTTGGTGCAGTATTAATGTTTGTCGCTTTTTTCCTGGTAGGATTTGTATATATCATCAAAAAGGGTGCTTTGAATTGGGAAGACTGATGAATGAGATGCCACTTGTAAACGTCTCAATTTGCCAATGAGGAAAACTTTACTGGTAAAATGCTGTTTAATAGAGTCAATGGATGCATTGCGTAATTTTCAAATTTTCAAATCAAAATATGTCACGTCCTGTACGTTTTAATATTCACCCCATAGAAGCAAAAATAGGCGATGCCCTTGCTGTGGCAGAAGCACCCGAAGGATACGCTGGCGAAGGTTTCTTTACGTCCAAACTTAGCGATGTGGTAGGCCTTGCCCGTAAAAACTCGCTTTGGCCACTGCCTTTTGCCACTTCCTGCTGTGGTATTGAATTTATGGCGACCATGGGCTCGCATTACGATCTTGCACGCTTTGGGTCTGAAAGGGTAGGCTTTTCACCCCGCCAGTGCGACCTTTTAATGGTGATGGGAACGATTGCAAAAAAAATGGCACCCGTACTCCGGCAGGTATATTTGCAAATGGCCGAACCGCGTTGGGTGATAGCGGTAGGTGCCTGTGCATGCAGCGGCGGTATTTTTGATTCCTACAGTGTATTACAAGGTATTGACCAGGTAATACCGGTTGATGTATATGTACCGGGCTGCCCACCCCGGCCAGAAGCGATACTGGACGGCTTTATGAAAATACAGGAACTGGTAGGACAGGAAAGTATCAGAAGAAGAAACAGTGAACAGTATACGGCATTGATGAATGGGTACGGTATAGAATAAATCAAGAAATTAAGCGACAGGGCTAAGGAAAACCAAGTTGTCGTTTAATATAAAAAATACTTGTTTCTGGGCCTTGTGCCTTCAAGCTTGAATCTTATAGAGATGGCATTAACCAACGAAAAAATTAAACAAAGGCTGACTGAAAAATTCGGAGAAGGGTTCTTCCAATTTGAGGAATCTTATGGAATGCTCAGTTTTGAAAGCCCCAAAGACCAGAACCTGAGAGTGCTGCAGTTTTTGTTTGATGATGAAGAATTGAATTTCAAATTCCTTACAGATCTCTGTGCCGTAAATTATCCGGATATGGCAGGTAGGGAATTAGCGGTTGTTTATCATTTGCACAACCTAACTGAAAATGTGCGCATCCGGTTTAAAGTATTTACGGCGGTGGCAGAACCTGATGTGTTTACAGCCTGCAAATTATTTGCTGCGGCTAATTGGATGGAGCGCGAAACGTTTGATTTTTACGGGGTGAATTTTGTAGGCCATCCCAACCTGAAAAGAATATTGAACGTGGATGAGATGGATTATTTCCCTATGCGGAAAGAATATCCTTTGGAAGACCAGACAAGGGTGGATAAGGATGATGAGATGTTTGGGCGTTGAACGGTCGGGGCAATAAAACGACTTGAACGTTTTAAACTAAAGCCGAATAGCGGAAAGCAGCACCAGGGAGTGGTACAACGAAGATGCGTTAAGTTTCAAAGTCGGTTAACAAAGTAATTATATGAATATATATTACTTGATTAAGGAAAACAGAACAAAATGGTATGCTACAATTGGTGTAGTATCATTACTGATATTCATTTTTCTTAAGTTCGATTTCTGGCACGGGTTTTCTTCTGAAATTTTAATAGGTGTCAGTATATATTTTTTAGTATTTCTTTTTCGAAGTAGTTGGACAAACAGAAAAAGAAACATCAATAAATAATTTGTAATAAAACAGAGAATGTTAGAGCAACACCATCACCATATTAAACTGCCGGAAGGCTCAATAGAAAAGCAAACCACTACATTGAATGTTGGGCCAACCCATCCTGCCACGCATGGCGTGTTTCAGAATATTATGGAGCTGGATGGGGAACGGATTGTTTCTACCGAAGCAACAGTGGGGTATATTCACCGAGCCTTTGAAAAAATTGCAGAACGGAGGCCTTTATACCAGATAACACCGCTTACCGACAGGTTGAATTATTGCAGCAGCCCTATTAACAACATGGGCTGGCATATTACCTGTGAAAAATTACTGGATGTAAAAATCCCCAAGCGTGTTGATTACCTCCGTATTATTATTATGGAACTGGCACGCATCTCCGATCACCTCATTTGTAATTCGATTGTGGGTGTGGATACCGGTGCCTATACCGGCTTCTTATATGTAATGCAATACCGAGAATTGATCTATGAGATATATGAAGAAGTATGTGGCTCACGCCTAACTACTAATATCGGGCGTATTGGCGGTTTTGAAAGGAATTTCAACAATACAGCCTTTACGAAACTTGAGAAATTCTTAAAAGAATACCCCTCTGTTTTAAAAGAGTTCGAAAACCTTTTCGCACGTAACCGGATATTCATGGAACGTACCATTGGAACCGGCGGTATTAGCGCAGAACGCGCATTGAATTATGGGTTTACGGGCCCTAACCTGCGGGCTACCGGTGTCGATTATGATGTGCGTGTGCACAGTCCTTACAGCAGTTACGAAGATTTTGATTTTACTGTTCCGGTGGGTAGTACGGGTGATAATTACGACCGTTTCCTGGTACGGAATGAAGAAATGTGGCAGAGCCTGGGGATTATTCAACAAGCGTATCAGAAAATACAGGAATTTAAAGGTGAAGAGGCAGAAGTATTTCATGCGAATGTGCCTGAGTATTATCTGCCCGAAAAAAAGGATGTGTATACCAAGATGGAAGCCTTGATCTGGCATTTTAAAATTATCATGGGGGAGGTGGAAATGCCGAAGGGTGAAGTATATCAATCAGTGGAAGGTGGAAATGGTGAACTGGGCTTTTATTTGATCAGTGACGGTGGCCGCACTCCGTTCCGCCTGCATTTTCGCAGGCCTTGTTTCGTTTATTACCAGGCATACCCTGAATTAGTAAGTGGTGGTATGCTGAGCGATGCTATTGTAACTATGAGTAGCTTGAATTTAATTGCGGGGGAAATGGATGCATAAACTAAACTATTTGAAAATGTGGCAATTTGAAAATTTGACAATGGTTGGACAATCACCACCAGTTTTCATTTTCAAATTTTCAAATTTTCAAATATTCAAATTTGAAATGTAATATGTCAAAATTTTCAGAAGAAAAACTGGCTAAAGTAAAAGAGATCATCGCCCGTTACCCTGTGGGGAAACAGAAAAGTGCTTTGTTGCCTGTACTGCATATAGCACAGGATACATTTGGCGGATGGCTTAGTGCTGACACGATGGATTATGTGGCAGAATTATTACAGATAGCACCTATTGAAGTATATGAAGTGGCCACTTTTTACAGCATGTACAATTTGAAACCGGTTGGCAGGTATATGTTCGAAGTTTGCCAGACAGGCCCATGCATGCTGAACGGCAGCGATAATATTATTGCATACATCACAGATAAACTAGGTATTAAAGCCGGCGAAACAACAGCAGACGGATTGTTTACCTTGAAAACGGTGGAATGCCTTGGTGCCTGTGGTTATGCGCCGATGATGCAGTTGGGCAAAAATTACAGGGAACATTTGACGAAAGAAAAAGTAGATGCTATTATTGAAGAGTGCAGGAAGAATGCAGCAATAAATAATTAATTAAAAAGTAAACATTAAAGTTGTGTTTTCACTTTTCACTTTTCACTTTTGACTTTTAATATATGGGTGTAAAATTATTATTAGAAAAGGCACATATTGAAGGCATACGTAGGTATGAGGTGTACCGCCGTGAAGGTGGTTACCGCAGCGTAGAAAAGGCTATCAAAACCATGAGCCCGGAAGCTATCGTTGAGGAAGTGAAGAAAAGCGGTTTACGTGGCCGCGGCGGTGCAGGATTTCCTGCAGGAATGAAATGGGGATTTATTGCCAAACCGGAAGGTGTTCCCCGTCACCTGGTTTGTAATGCTGATGAAAGTGAACCCGGTACATTCAAAGACAGGTATTTGATGGAGTTCTTACCTCACCTGTTAATAGAAGGGTTGATCGTTTCCTCTTTTGCGCTCGGCAGTAACGCCACTTATATTTATATCCGCGGAGAATATGCATGGGTAGCAGAAATATTAGAGTATGCAATTGATGAAGCAAAAGCCAACGGATTTCTTGGAAAAAATATTTTAGGCAGCGGATTTGATTGTGAAATTTATGTACATCGCGGAGCAGGAGCCTATATATGTGGCGAAGAAACTGCGCTGATCGAATCATTGGAAGGCAAGCGGGGTAACCCACGCATTAAACCTCCATTTCCTGCGATACAAGGTGTTTGGATGCGGCCTACCGTGGTAAATAACGTAGAAACCTTAGCCGCTGTGGTGCCTATTATTAATATGGGCGGTGAAGAATATGCGAAGATTGGTGTTGGAAAATCCACCGGTACCAAACTAATGTCGGCCTGTGGCAATATTAATAAGCCGGGCGTATATGAGATTGATATGACGATTTCTGTAGAAGAATTTATTTACAGCGATGAATACTGTGGGGGTATTGCTAACGGCAAACGTTTAAAAGCTTGTATCCCAGGCGGATCATCAGTTCCTATTTTACCCGCTAACCTGGTACTCAAAACAGCCAAAGGCGAAACCCGTTATATGAACTATGAAAGTTTAAGTGATGGTGGTTTTGCAACCGGTTCTATGATGGGGTCGGGTGGTTTTATTGTATTGGATGAAGACCAGTGCGTAGTTAAAAACACCTACACATTTGCGAGGTTCTACCGCCACGAAAGTTGTGGCCAATGTTCACCCTGCCGCGAAGGAACGGGCTGGATGGAGAAACTGTTATTACGTTTAGAAAAAGGACAAGGAAAAATAAGTGATATTGATTTGTTGTGGGATATTCAAAGAAAGATTGAAGGGAATACAATCTGCCCATTGGGTGATGCCGCGGCCTGGCCGGTGGCCGCAGCCATCAGGCATTTTAGGGATGAATTCGAATGGCATGTAAGGCATCCGGAAGAAGCGCAGACAGGGAACTATGGATTGGCACATTATGCAGATGCGATACATGTGCCGACTGTAGCATAAATTTTCAAGCAAGGGTGCAAAGCGTTAAAGACGCCAAGAGATGCCTTCGGGAAATAATAAAACAATAAACTTTGCACCTTTGCCT
>JAYSXR010000241.1:0-10610 GCA_043717145.1 Chitinophagaceae bacterium
AGTAGGGTTTCTCTGGGAATCTGCGTAATAACAGCAAATGCCTGAGCTGGTTGAATTGGCCTCTCCCCATTATTAGGAGAAGGGTTTAGGTTTTGTGCACCTGGTTTTTGTGAATCTCCCTTTAAAACAGGAATAAAAAGAGCCACAGTATCCGCTTTGCCGCGGTTAATAACGATGTAAACCTGATCAATGCCACTGGCAGATGCCTTATCAAATATTTTCTGAACCCGCGATACAATTACTGGGGATAGGGCTTTTTTTATTATGGTTTTTTCTGCTGCAGTCTGTACCGGGCTATTTTCGAGCGGCTTTTGTACAACCGGATCAGCAGGTTTGTTAACCGGCAGCTGCACCAGTTCTTTTGAAGCCAGGGATCCTTTGATGATGCTGAAATTTACCATATCAAATAAACTCCAGCTATTATCAACTGCCTGTTTTAAAGAGAAACCACGGGGTTTATCGGCCACCTTACACTGAAAACTGTATTCCGGAAATTGGTTGCGCGGAAAAGCGATGATCAAAGTATGCTCACCTGCCGGTACCTGAGGTACTACTATATAACCTGTACCAGATGAACTGTAATTATTGCCATTCAACTGAACAACAAAGGGCTGGTTATTTTCTGACTGTATATGTATAAAATTCGTTTGCTGTGCTTTTGAGGTGGTCAAGAACAGGATGGCCATCAGCAGTGCCAGGTATTTATAATTATGTTTTGCAATTGACATGAAGCGGTTTCTTTATACAAATCTAATAGAAATAAGCTTTTCACATTCAGTATGCCTGTTCTGTGTCTATGGCAGGTTCGTCTTTAACAAAATTGTGGCAGCACATTCCTTTATGGGATTTACCTTTAAGTTTCATAAAAATAACTTCATGAAGAAATTCTTATTACTGTTAACTATTTGTACAGGTAACTATATTTTTGGCCAACAAACCATGCAGGGTAGGGATGCGTGGCAAAAGATCTACCGCGCTATGCCTACCAAAATCAACGATCTGGTTCATACCAAACTGGATGCGAAGTTTGATTACAGCAAATCATACCTGAATGGCAAAGTCTGGATCACATTGAAACCACATTTCTATGCAACCGACTCATTACGTCTCGATGCCAAAGGGATGAACATTAATATTGTATCACTGGTAAAAGGAGGCAAAAATATCCCCCTGAAATATACGTACGACAGTTTGTTCCTGGATATTAAGCTGGACAAAAGCTACAAGCGCGATGAAACCTATACCGTATACATTGATTATACCGCTAAACCTGATGAGTACCAGTCTGAAGGAAGTGCCGCAATAACAGATGCAAAAGGTTTGTATTTCATCAATCCAAAAGGGGAGGATAAAACAAAGCCAACCCAAATATGGACCCAGGGTGAAACAGAAGCTACTTCTGTATGGGTTCCTACCATTGACAAAACCAACCAGAAAACGACACAGGAATTTAATCTCACCGTGCCCGCAAAATATGTTACACTATCTAATGGTAAAATGGTGTCGCAAAAAGTCAATGGAGATGGCACCAGGACTGATACCTGGGTGATGGAACTACCGCATTCGCCCTATCTATTCTTTATTGGCATTGGAGATTATGCCATCGTGAAAGACAGTTATAAGGGTAAAGAAGTAAATTATTATGTTGAGAGACCTTATGAAAAAGTAGCACGTAAAATTTTTGGCTATACCCCGGAAATGATTAAATTCTTTTCGGAAAAAGTAACAGGTGTTGAATATCCCTGGGTGAAATACAGCCAGATCGTTGGCCGCGACTATGTGAGTGGTGCCATGGAAAATACAACCGCCACTTTACATCAGGAAAGTGCGCAGCAGGATGCACGTGAACTGATTGATGGAAATAACTGGGAAAGTACTATCGCGCATGAATTGTTTCACCAGTGGTTTGGTGATTATGTAACAGCCGAAAGTTGGAGCAACTTAACCGTAAATGAAAGTTTTGCCGATTACAGCCAGTTGTTATGGCTTGAATATAAATATGGTGCCGATGAAGCAGGTTTCGAAAATTTTAATGAGATGAACCAATATCTGGGTCGTTCTACTGAAAAAAATAAAGACCTGGTTAGGTTTTTTTATAATGATAAGGAAGATATGTTTGACCTGGTAAGTTACCAGAAAGGTGGCCGCATCCTACACATGCTCCGAAATTTTGTGGGCGATGATGCTTTTTTCAAATCATTGAATGAATACCTGACTACAAACAAATTCGGAAATGGCAGTGCTGTTAAATTACGCCTTGCTTTTGAAAAAATAACCGGTAAGGACCTCAACTGGTTCTTTAACCAGTGGTACTTTGGCAATGGTCATCCCAAATTAGAAATCAGTTATGGATATGATGCGCCAACACAAACATCTAAAGTATATATTAAACAAACACAAACCGGCGACAAACTTTTTAAATTGCCGGTTGCCATAGATGTTTACAATGGCAGTAACAAAAAACGATATACCGTTTGGGCTGAAAATAAAGTAGATACTTTTTCTTTTTCGGTTTCATCCAAACCAGACCTTATCAATGTTGATGCTGATAAGATAATACTTGCAGAAAAGAAAGATGATAAAACACTGGCTGAATATATCCATCAATATACCTATGCAGGCAAATATTTAGACAGAAGGGAGGCTCTTGAATTTGCCGCAAAAAATATCAGCGATGCTGCTGCCTATAATTTATTGGTTAAAGCTTTGAGCGACCCTTATTACCGGATACGGGCAAGGGCCATCAATAATTTCGGTACAACTAAATTAGATGCAGTTGCTATCAGCAAAATGGAGGCCATTGCGAAAACAGATGACCACCGTGTTGTAAGGGCCGCCGCTATTGATGTATTGGGCAAACTAAAGAATGAAAGTTATAAAAATTTCTTTGTACAATCGCTTAAGGATTCCTCTTACTCAGTAGCCGGTGCAGCTTTAGAAGCTTTGGGCGAAATTGACGGAAACCAGGCCTTTGCACTAGCCAATACATTGGCTAAAGAAACATCTAAAGCCCGGTTAACTTCTGCCATTACCAATGTAATCATCAAATATGGCGATGAAACTGCTTTTGATTTCATTGCAGGCAAGTTTGAACAAATGCCTCTTTCGCAGGCTAAATTCACAGCCATTGGTTCTTTTGCAGAATTTTTAGGTAAAGTAACCAACATGCAGAACTTCAAAAAAGGCGTTGATCTTATTGTGAAATTCAGGGATGATATACCGGCACAATCCCGGATGCAAACAGATCCTTATATTAATGGCATCGCTTTGAAAGGGATTGTTGATAAGAAAGAAGCAGCGGGCGCCAAAGAAATGGCCGATTATGTAAAATCAAAATTGCCGTTCGATAAAAAATAACTATCAATTGAATTGAAAGTAAAATGAAAAGCCATCCCTGCAATGGGATGGCTTTTTTGGTTGATGTTGGGAATGCAACCCGGTTCAAGGTATTAATAAGATTACTCTTTCGGTGATTTTTGAACAGTAGATACCTAAACTTTAGCAATTAGCGATTAACAAGTGTTGTTGGTCATGCAAACAGTGTGGAAGCAACAAAAATAGGCGAAAGATGATTCTGATGGTTTATTCTACAGTAGTCATAATGGTTGCTTTCACGGTAACCGGTGCATTCATACCCATCACTTCTGCGGTTCCAAACATGTCTATGGATGATCTTTCGCTGATAAGTAGGCCATTACAGGTATTATATTTCCTAACGGCAGTAGTGCTACCTGTCATTTTTTGTTTGATTTCTATTCCGCTTTGTTTGATGGTGGCACTTATTTTCAAATCAATATTTACCGTTACTTCTACCAGTGCCTTTTCTACTTTTGTAATGGTATATTGATTAAGCACGCTTGTTTCAGCAGAAACCATTGAATCTACCCAATGATATCCTTGTTTTAATTGTTCCTGAGGCAACGCTAAAATTAACTTGGCTGCATCTACAGAAATATCACTGACTATTTGGGGTGTATAATTATTACGCTCTGTTTTACTGATCGTTTTTCCATTTTCAACAGTAATTTCCTGAGGTTGGTGCAGCATTTTAAACACTTCCGCCATTTGTGGATCGTTACGGTTGCTTTCATTATCAGAATCAAAATTTTGTTCCTGTCCCATCGCATTCACTGACCCTGCTATTGTTTTGAGGGAAGATTCCAGTGTATATCCGTGCGAATTGATTTGCTTTATTTCTATTTCAACAATATTTGTGGTGCTGGCATTTACATCAGCCTGCTGTCCCATGATAGTCATGCCGGATATTGTTTTCGTTTCGGTAAACACCTTGTATTTTTTACCAATTGCCAACCTGATATTTTGGGCATTTATTATGCCTGCAGCGAGAAGGGTAATACAGAGAAAAGAAAATTTATGCATTGTAATCATTTCCGATGGTTACGTTTATTTTACCAGCTTCCGCCTGCGCCGCCTCCGCCGCCACTTCCGCCACCGAATCCGCCAAAACCACCGCCACTGTCACCACCACCACCCCAACCGCCGCTGCTTCCGCCACCACGTCCACCGCCCAGTAATGAGGATAATAATAAAGCTTGTGCCACATTGCCAAATCCGCTTCTGCCGCCACCCATACCCCCGCCACCGCGCCCACTTCTCGCAATAATCATTATAATAACAAATACGATCACAATAAAAGTCAGGATAGAACTACCGCCGCTCCCACTCTTTCCCTGCCTTTCCGTTTTCACTTTGTATTCGCCCACAGCGGCTTTTGTTAATGCATTGATGGCATTATCAATACCTCGATAATAATTCTGTTCTTTAAATTGGGGAACGAGTTCATTTCGGTAAATACTGGATGCCACAACATCCGGAATAGCACCTTCCAGTCCGTAGCCTACTGAAATCCATACTTTCCGGTCGTCAATTGCGGCGATAATCAGGATACCATTATTCGTTTTTTTATTCCCAATACCCCATTCACGAAAAAGTTTTACTGCATAATCTTCAATAGCATAATCACCGAGTGTCTTTATCAGTACTACAGCGATCTGGTTGGATGAACTATCGTCCAATGCCACCAGCTTACGTTCTAAAATTTCTACCTGTTCGGGTGATAGAACATTGGCTGCATCATTTACCAACCTCGGGGGATTTGGTTTTGGCAATACATTCTGGCCAAAACCAAGGGTGAAAGAAAAAACAGTAAATAGTATGAAAACTAATTTCTTCATTAATATAGTTTGGCAACCGGTTTTACTTTCCGAACACAATATCATCAGGTAATTCATTCTTATCCATTGTATCATCATAGGGAAAATGGGTTTCCAATGCCTTCCCTATCTGATGAATTATTTCCGTTATGCCTGCTGCATAATTGCTTTTATTAAAATGATCTAACATTTTTTTTACTTCCTTATTCCAGAAAACATGACCAACTTTAACATGGATACCTTCATCGCCATATACTGCCAGTTGCCTGTCTTTCATAGCCACATAAATCAATACCCCGTTACGTTTGGTTGTTTCGGTCATGTTTAATGCATGAAATACTTCTTTCGCACGTAATACCGGATTTACCAAGCGGCAATGGCTTTCCACATAAATCCTTACTTCGCCACTGGTGAGGTGTTCGGCTTTTTGGATAGCCTGCACGATTAATTGTTTTTCTTCGGCAGAAAAATAATCAACAGGTTTGCTTTTGAATAATCCGAACATGAAAGTGAATTAGAATTTTACTTCAGGTGCTTTTTCAGAACCGGCCTCTGCTTTGAAACCTTCTTTGGCTTTAAAGCCGAACATACCGGCAAAAAAGTTCATTGGGAAAGAGCGCACTTTTACATTATATGCCTGGATTGCATCGTTGAAATCGTTACGAGCTACTTTGATACGATTCTCGGTACCTTCCAGCTGTGCCTGTAAACCACGGAAAGCATCGTTTGCGCGGAGGTTGGGATATTGTTCAGACACAACCAACAAGCGACCAAGTGCCTGAGATAACTGCCCCTGGCTAGCCTGGAATTGCTGTAATTTTTCAGGTGTAAGGTCTTTGGCATCCACTTTCATCTGCGTGGCGCTTGCCCTTGCTTCGATTACTTTAGTTAAAGTGGTTTGTTCGAAATTGGCTTCTCCCTTTACGGTATTAACTAGGTTAGGAATAAGGTCTGACCGACGCTGATAATCACTTTGCACTTTATTCCATGCATTATTAACGTTTTCATCTTGTTTCACCAGCCCGTTATAGCCATTGCAGCCCGACCATGCCAAAATAACAACTAAGGCCAGGATTACTATCAGTGTAATGTTTTTGGTACTCATACAAATTTAGATTTAAATGTAATTTACTTGTTTGTCGTAAAACCGGTGTGAATATTACAAAACAGGTGCCGTGCCGGGAAAGCTGGCATTTTGGCGGATGCTTTTTTCGTTACAGATGGCTTAACAGCTTCCATAGATTTGGCGGGCACGTGTTTTAGTAACCGTTTATCGCTGCAATTCCAGGGAGCACCTTTCCTTCGAAGTATTCCAATAATGCACCGCCGCCGGTAGATACATAACTCACTTTATCTGCGAAACCAAATTGATTTACTGCGGCTACACTATCGCCGCCGCCTACCAAGGAGAAGGCACCAGCCTCAGTAGCTTCTGCTATTGCTGTGGCAATCGTTTTAGTTCCGTGCTGAAATTTTTCCATTTCGAAAACGCCCATCGGGCCGTTCCATAAAATGGTTTTGGAGCGTTTAATGCAATTGGTGAATTGTTCGCAGGCATTCATGCCAATATCCAGTCCCATCCAGCCGTCGGGGATATCATTACTGGGGGCCGAAGAAATATTTGCGTCGGCGGCAAATTTATCTGCGATTACAGAATCGGATGGCAGGTGAATGCATACGCCTTTGGCTTCTGCCTTTTTTAATAATTCAAGGGCCGTATCAAGGCGGTCCATTTCGCATAAGGAGCTGCCTATTTTACCACCTTCGGCTTTCATAAATGTATATGCCATACCACCGCCGATAATGATATCTGTTGCGCGTTCTAGTAAATTTTCAATGACCAATATTTTATCACTCACTTTAGCACCGCCGATAATAGCCGTAAAAGGTTTTTCGCTTTTATGCATTATTTTTTCTGCACTGGCCACTTCACTTTCCATCAGCAGGCCGAACATTTTCTTTTCGCCTTGAAAAAATTGCGCAATCACAGCTGTTGAAGCATGCGCACGGTGGGCTGTTCCGAATGCGTCGTTTACATATATATCACCAAGTTTACTTAGCTTTTCTGCGAAAGCGGTATCGCCATTTTCCTCTTCTTTGTAGAAACGAAGGTTTTCTATGAGTAATACTTCACCGGGCTGAAGGGAAGCCGCTTTATCATAGGCTGATGCACCAATGCAATCATCTGCAAATTTTACAGTGGCGCCATTTAATAATTTAACGAGGTGATTTACCAGATGTTTTAAGGAATATTTATCGGTTGGGCCATCTTTCGGGCGGCCGAGATGGCTCATTAGAATCACACTTCCCCCATCGCCCAATATTTTTTGTATGGTGGGGATGGTCCCTTTCATCCTAGTATCATCGGTGATGTTGAATGATCCATCTAAGGGCACATTGAAGTCTACGCGAATCAATGCTTTCTGGCCCTTAAAGTTGTGGTCTGAGAATTTGCTCATATTTATTAAATTGAAAATGTGTAAACTAGGGAATTTGAAAATGGCAATAAAAACAATGTGGCAATTCAATAATGCTTTACTGCATTTTCAAATTGCCACATTTTCAAATTTTCAAATCAGTTATTTAGAGATCAACCCCGCGAAATATTTTACTGTACGAACCAGTTGGCTCACATAGCTCATTTCATTATCGTACCAGCTAACCGTTTTTACCAGTTGTGCGTCGCCAACGGTTAATACTTTGGTTTGTGTAGCATCGAATAAGGAACCGAAATGTGTGCCGATAATATCTGTACTTACAATTTCATCTTCGTTATAACCGAAGCTTTCATTGCTGGCGGCTTTCATTGCTGCATTGATTTCTTCCGGCGTAACTTTTTTACCGAGTACGCTAACCAGTTCTGTTAATGAACCTGTAATGATAGGAACGCGTTGAGCGCTGCCATCTAATTTGCCTTTCAATTCGGGCAATACCAGGCCAATGGCTTTAGCAGCTCCGGTGCTGTTGGGAACAATGTTTGCTGCAGCCGCTCTGGCCCTGCGAAGATCGCCTTTCGGATGTGGCGCATCTAAGGTATTCTGGTCATTGGTATATGCGTGAATGGTTGTCATGATACCGGTTACAATACCATATTTATCATTCAGCACTTTGGCCATTGGGGCCAGGCAGTTAGTGGTACATGATGCGCAGGAAATAATGGTTTCACTTCCATCGAGGATGGCATGGTTTACATTAAATACCACCGTTTTCAGGTCGCCGGATGCGGGTGCGGAAATAACCACTCTTTTGGCTCCGGCGCTAATGTGTGCTGCAGCTTTGTCTTTATCAGCAAAGAAACCGGTTGATTCGATCACGACATCCACACTGTGCGTACCCCATGGAATTTGTGCGGGGTCTTTTTGTGCATAAATTTTTACGGTATCACCGTTTACTACGATTGAATCTGCGGTTGAAGTTACTGTAGCACCTTCAAAACGGCCCTGGGCGCTATCATATTTTAATAAGTGTGCCAATACCTGCGGGCTTGTGAGATCATTAATGGCTACTACTTCTATACCTTCCATATTGTAGATCTGGCGAAACACTAAACGGCCGATACGTCCGAAACCGTTAATAGCAACTTTTATTGTACTCATTGAATTCCGAGTTTTAGGTGTAAATAAATCTAAACGAGTGGCAAATTTACAAGGAATGCTATTATTATAGCGATATTTTTTGGTGAATGGGGGGCGTGAGTAGTGAGTGGTGAATAGTGAGTGGTAAGTAGTGAGTAGTGAGTTTTTCAACGACCCATAACTCACTATTCACTACTCACGATCAAGCCCTGTTCATTAACGCTCAATGCCTATAAACACTGAAAAAGGCATAAATTAGAAAAATTTTTTGGCAGAAAAGGGCCATGGGCCTATTTTTGCGACCCGATTAACAAAAATGGCCGGTTCGTCTATCGGTTAGGACAGCCCCCTTTCACGGGGCAAAGACGGGTTCGATTCCCGTACCGGCTACTTAGAAAATACGAAAACCCTTGATACTGTTGAGTTTCAGGGGTTTTTAATTTTCAGAGGGGAATGCTTGGGGGAATTGTGGGTAAGTTTTAAGTAGCTTTAAGGAACTGTCATATTGTAATTATCCCCCAAGAGAGATCACTGTTAATTGATAGAAGCCTTGATACTATAATCTTAAGGACTATTTTTTTTGCAGGGACAATTGAGGGGGCGGTTCAATAAGGATTAAAATATTTTACTATTATACTGTTTTACCGGACATTTTATCCGTTTCGCCTTTTTCAAATACTTCTTATAGGCACATTGTTAATTGGTAGCCTTGTCAATTTCATTAATTACTTAATTCTGCTCGTTTAAGCAAAAAATCGTTGAAATTATTTTTTTTATATAGTTCCCTATTTAGCGGAATGAGATTGCCTTCTAATATAGTGTTAAACTCATTTTGAGGTATTAACTTAAAGAAGTAGTCTGATGGACTTTTTTTAGATATCTTTTTATTTGAGTCTGCTGGCAGAAAACAAAAGTTGATTAGGCTAAATATTTTCCCATGAGGAAACCCTTGCTTTTTTAAAAAAGCATTTGGGAATATATGATGATATTGTTTTCGATTATATTTTGAAAGTGCTTGCGTTATGTCAATTTTGGTATTTTTCATAAGATCTATCGGTCTGTGTTGAGCCATTAAAAGTAAAAACGCTCTTGTAAGTGGATTAGCTTTTGAAAAATTCGTTTCTATAAGTTCATTAGCAGTAACAGAATATTTTATAGACTCAGCATTCTTGAAACTATTATTTCGTATCTCCATTATTGTTTCAATATCTGAATTCATCTTTTTTGTTGTCTGACCAGTAGAGTAACGATTTGAAAATGAAGTTTTCCAAAACCACTTTTTTAATTCCTTAAATTGGTCGGCGCTAATATTTCCTTCAATACTTAAAAATTTACAAAGTGCTACTATTTGTTGTTGAGCAGGAAGAAAATCTTGATGTGAGCAATTTAAATCTGTTGAAAGTTCCAACGTCCTGCCCCAATAACGTCAAACCTAATGTTGGCTGTAGGCTTTATTTGTGAGCCTTTTCATTAATTATTCTTCTTTTAAAGGTTTGATTTAGCCTTGAGTTATTTGAACTGTCAACTAATTTGGTCAATTGCAAAGTAGAATCAGTAATAGTATAGTTAAAAGTATTCTTCATACTATTTTCTTGTTTTATAAATATTATCAAGTGTTTATTTTCATCAATATTATATACGATAGTTCCTCTTTTTACAAACCCTGTATCATTAATTTCAGAGTATTCTCCATAGCTACCAAAATAACATTTTACTAATCGTGATTTGAGTGTACTATCATTAATTCTCTCAGATTGTAGTATCCACTCATTTGGAAGTCCATTATACCAATCGCCAGTAAGTTGATTTGTCTGATTTTTGTAATCAAGTAGGTCTGTTAAAGAAAAAAACGATACACTTG
>JAYSXR010000242.1:0-3501 GCA_043717145.1 Chitinophagaceae bacterium
GTTGCACAGAGGATATTATTGGAGTAGGATTACATAATTTTTTCTAGTGTCAATGAATTGATTTTTAGTTTCCATCGTTTTTAAATTAATTGTTTAGAAATGAAGCATCTTTTTCAAATGCCGTACATAGCTCAAAAGCTTCCTGCCCCCTTTGCTGTGCCAGACCAGCATACATAAGTGATTTTAGTTTCGCGGTATTATCTTTGTATCTTCTTACATTTTGGAAATAGCCTGTTATACCGTTGTAAGCACCAAATACTGTTCCCTGAGTTGTTGGTAATTGCTGGGTTTGATTAGACATGGTATATGCAAAGGCGTATTCACACATATTTTTGTAATAAGTGGAGCATTCATCTTCCTTGTCCAGCTGAATCTTAGCTAAAACTTCTTTGTTTGGAACCAATGCCGACTGGATTAGTTTCCGCACCTGTTTGTCTGTAATGCTAATTTTGGCCCAGCGGTTAAAAATGGCTTCCATCTCGACTGAAAGATTGTTTGAAATCCCCATTAGCTTATGCGCCTGTTCAAGTCGTTGTTTGGCATTTAGGGTATGACGGATCTTGATAGCATTACTGTGGTTTCTTAAGGATGCATTTAAAGTATTGTTACAGACGATCCTCACCGGCGTAAATGCGGCTGTAATACAGCCATACCCGTCATGGGATGTAGTGAGAAAAAGGTATTTTTCGATCAGATCCTCTTTCCCGACTGTTATATAGCCGGGGAGTTTCGCTGTGATGAATACCCGTTCGCCATTACCCAATGCACCAGCAGTTTCATACTGTATGCCTTCCCCGCTTACAATCGCATCAAAGAAGGCGAAGGCATCTTTATTTTGAACGATTTCATAATCCTTACCGACAATCCCAAGAACTGCGCCGGTATCTTTGCGCATGGTCGCGAAATGGGATTTTACAACGGTGGTATTGTCCTTTAACTCGCCGTCGTTATGGTAAGCAGCGGTGAATAGGTTTTCTTTGGTTACTTCATAATCCATTCCAGCAAATTGCAATGCTTCAGCGCTAGTTGGATACTGATCTACGATCTGGCCTAAGCCGTGCCATGCTTTTTCTTTTACGGAGAAGAAACTGTATTTGCCGGATTGCTCGTCGAGATATAATTGATGTGCCATATTATTTAATTTTACTGTATTAGTATGTTTTAGAAGGGGAGATATGAAATAGGTTTTGTTAATTCGTGGGGCTCCTGTTGTCTTGGGGTTTCAGGTTTTTTACCGCGGATAAGTTTGATTAAATCGGCATGACAATTGATGCTGCCTTTTACGTTGCCGCTTTTGTCGTTGTAGGCTTTGACGAGCAGCCGTCCAGAAATAGTCACGATTACGCCTTTATTTAGGATTTTGGCGATTCCTTTTCCCATCCACCATGCAATGTTGATATAGGTGGTAAATTCTTTGGCTTCTAAAGCGCCGTTTGGTTTGTAGCGATCATTGATGGCTACAGAAAAGTTGACAACTTCTTTGCCGCCTTTTACCGTTGTGACGTTTGCGTCTGATGTGATTGTTCCTGTGAATTCCATATGATTTATTTTTAAGTTTATAAATAGGCGCCACACGCGTGTTTTAAGCGAACCCCTTTGTGGTGGAACGAGAGGGGTTCGCTTACAACGTTTTTGCTCTAGCTACTGGGTGCACCTGGAAAGAAACCTGAACGGGCGTCGCAACACAACAGTGATCAGGGAATCAATGCTGATCACCCACCCGCTCGAATGAATTGGTCATAACCGGGATCGCTAAGGCGCGTGTTATTTTGCAAAAAATTCATGCATGGTTTGTAGCGCCAATTGTTCTGGGTGGCAATAATTTCCTGATAGCGAAGCCATTGTCCTGCCGACAGAACAATCTGTGATTCTGTGATGATGCGAAACTGCCAATCATATGCAAATCGGCTGATGTGTTTAGCGACTGTTTTAGCGCTTATGCGATGCATTTCTTTTGTAGTACCATCTGGTTTGATCTTGATCAATTCTGCGGCATGTGTTGTGAGATGGCGAATCAGAAAATCCGGTCGATAACAATGCAAATTTCCTTTAATCACATGGTGCTGAAAATTTATTTCGTAATAAATGTCAATTCTATTACCAAGCCATGCATGGGTTTCTTCGATCATCAGAACAAATTTTAATTCAACCGTGGAATCGAAAACACAGCCTTTATAAAATATTGTTTTTCTTTTGTATAGGTAGGTGAAATTCATCGTTAATGGGTTTAGAGTCACGGGCGTTACTTTCATAAATTGGTGAAACGCTTTGGGCCTGAAATAACCAGGTCGCTTAACAGGTTGTCAGGAAATGTTTGGTTCATTCGGCGGCAATAAGACCTTAACCATATAGACATTGCCTTACCGGGTGAAAGGGATGCACTTTCATTAAAGTCTTTGGATTGTTTTTCTGAGAGAAAGATCTGGTCATCAAATACCACTTTAAATTTCCAGTCGAGATTTTTGCGCAGGATATAATTTTCGCAGATTGCCTTGCGTAAGAAAAGTTGCGGGTGATCCTCGAATGCACGGGGTTTGATTTCAACCAGTGTAGCCTCAAAGGTTTTTTTGTGGCGAATTAAAAAGTCCGGTGTATAGCGCAGATGACAACGCCTAAGATTGTCCAGCGTGATCCGTGTACCGGGGTGATAATAGATCGAAACCGGTGAACGAAGAAAATGGTATTCTGACATGACAGAGATCGCGTATTTGAGTTCTGTCAAGGAATCAAACTGGTTACCCCAACCGGTTACTTTTTTTGCAGTGCGGTATGGGAAGGTATTTCTTCTATCTGGCATAAAACAGGATTAATTGGATGAAAAACTCAGCGATCAAGATTCATGACTTTAGTGGCGCGAATCCGTGTGCGGAACCGCTTTTCATTCCCTTTGTAAAAACTCAGGTGCTCGATCTGCCCTTCAACAAGTACATGACTGCCTTTGATAAAATTATTTTCTATCCTTGCTGCTTTTTTATCCCAAACAACAATCTCATGCCATGTTGTTTTTTTCCATTCGCTTCCGTCTTCTTGCTTGCGGTATCGGTCGGTGGCTAACCTGAAGTATGCCCGTTTGCTTCCATTGACGGCAATGGACATCATAGGATCCTGATCGAGATAGCCAATCAACTGAACTTCATTCTGTGTTTTCATAAGTTGAACCTTTTGGTTACCGCAAAGCTTGAAATGGCGGACTAGAGTAAAAAGTGCGCAACGGTTTTAGACGGTATGAAACCGTTTTAAACCGTTTGATACGGTTTTCTGTATTTTTATATATTTATGTAATAAAACCACTAACTATGGCTACCCTAACCAAAAAAAAGATTGAACATCCTTGTCTAAACGATCATAAGGAAATTCCGAACTGGAGGAGGAATAAGAAGTTCTGTAATGATGTTTGTAAATTCAAGTATCATAATCTACAGCGGGCGCTGATTGATGAGGACATGAAGCATATCCATAAGCTGCTGGCAGATAACTATGAGATCCTCAAATCGTTAATAG
>JAYSXR010000243.1:0-3499 GCA_043717145.1 Chitinophagaceae bacterium
CTCGGCTGATAAAACAACAGCCACTTCAAAAGAAGCTACCGAAACTGTGGCATCAAAACCGGATAACCAAAACCTGAAAGCGGAGATACAGGAATTGGAGAACCAATGGGCCAAGGCAGACAATGCAGGCGACGCCACTGTCATCGCAGCAATGTATTCCGATGATGCGATAAGCATGAGCAATAACGAGCCGATGTCAGTAGGCAATGCAGCCGTAAAGAAAAGCATGGAAGATGGATTTGCGAAACGTAAGGATAAGAGCACTGTGTCTTACGAAGTGATGGATGTTTACGGCTGTGACAACTATGCCACTGAAACCGGTAAAACTACCCGCAAAGATTCAACAGGCAACGTAATGCGCACGGGCAAGTACATGGCTGTTTGGGAAAAGCGTGATGGCAAATGGCTTTGCATCAGGGATATATCTAACGACGACGTAAAAAGAAAAGATTAATTGTTTTTACTATGGCTTCGCCGCAACATCGCTTATGCCTGCTCGGTTTGCGGGCCAACGATGTTGCGTTTGCGAGGTGTGCGGGGCATATTTAGCCGGATAATCATCAAACTGAGTTCACGCTTACCAAATTGTGGAGTTCACAATCCAAAGTATTTTCATTTTTGCTGCCTCTGGAGTTATTAGATAAACTGAATTCTAGGCTTCGTCACCCAAAATACCCTAACATAGTTTACAAACCACAATAGTACAAGATGAACACCCGCCAAAAATTTTTTATTTTTTTATCGTTGCTTAGCACAGCATTACAGGCACAGCAGTTTAAAGTTTCCTTTTCGCAGCCTGCATTTAACGGGCCTTTCACCGGCAAGGTTCTGCTATACCTCTCAAAAGGTGGAAAAACCCCCAAAGATATTGGTACTGGATTATCAACCCTTGCTTGTTTTGCTATTAACGTAAATAACATCAAACCCACCGCATCGGTGACTTTTGATGATAAGGCGATCTCTCACCCGGTAAACCTTTCAGATATTGAACGTGGCGAATATTATGTGCAAGCAGTATGGGACCAAAATGCAGGGGGCAGAAATATCGGCAATAGCATACATAATATGTACAGCGATCCGGTAAAAATTACGCTTACAAAAAATGCAAAGCAGGTTTTTACTATCAGGTGCGACAAGAAGATTGCCGCAAGCGCATTTAAAGAAACAGAATACAGCAAAGAAATAAAAGTTGCATCAGCCATGCTGTCTGCATTTTACAAAAGAGGGGTAACTGTTGATGCCGCTATTGTACTCCCAAAAGAATATTACAAAGAGCTAACCCGGAAATTTCCTGTTCATTTTATTGTATCAGGTTTTGGAGGCAACTACCACAGGTATTCCGGTAAAAATGAAATGAGTACGCCGCTTGATACAACTGCCTGTATCACCGTGTTTCTTGATGGAAATTGCCCAACCGGCCACAGTGTTTACGCAAACAGTGAAAACAACGGGCCCTGGGGCGATGCGTTGGTGAAGGAGTTCATTCCACAATTGGAAAAAGAGTACCGCTGCAACGGTGCAAGATTATTATCAGGGCATAGCAGTGGTGGCTGGACGGTTTTGTGGTTGCAGGTAAATTACCCTTCAACGTTTGCAGGTTGCTGGTCAAGCGCACCGGATCCTGTTGATTTCAGAAACTTTCAAAAGGTAAACCTGTATGCTGACAAAAATATGTTTTACGATGATAAAAACGAATTGAGAGTTGATGCATCTGTTGGTGGTAGAATTCCATGGAGTTATTTGAAGGATGCTTACAGGATTGAGAACGTAATTTATCGTGGAGAACAATATGCTTCGTTTAATGCGGTGTTCGGCAAAAAGGCAAAGGATGGTTCGCCGGAAAAAATAGCCAACATGACGACCGGAGAAATTGACCGGGAAGTAGTAGCACATTGGAAGGCGTACGATATATCATTTCTCGTCCGCAACAACTGGCAGCAACTTAAACCTGACTTAGACAATAAAATAAGAGTATCAACAGGTAATCACGACAATTATTTTTTAAATAAGGCTGTTGAATTACTGGAGATAGAAACAAAAAATTTAAATGCAAATTTTGTTTATGCCTACTACCCGGGCGACCATTTCACACTCAATTACCCGGAATATAAAATGGCGGGATACAGCTTTTTAAATAAAAAATATGCGGAATGGCTTTCCAGGAAATGAAAATTCTTAGAGGTAATTCACATTTTTCAATCGTTAATATCCGGCCCTATTCAAAACAACAAATTAATCAAATGAAATTGCAGCTATACAGAATGTACGCTCTCTTATCAGTAGCCAGTATGTTTTACTTATCTGTAAATGCCCAGGCAGATGTGCAGGAAGTACCCTACGGAAATAACCAAGCCGCCGGCCACTTTATTACGCTTGATGGCGCAAGACAGTATTATGAAATTTACGGAACGGGAGAACCGCTGGTGCTAATTCATGGTAATGGTGGAAACATTGCTTACATGAAACCGCAGATTGAAAATTTTGCCGGGAAGTACAAAGTGATCGTTATGGATTGCAGGGGAAGGGGAAAGAGTGAGTTGGGGAAAGACAGTCTTACTTATATGCAGATGGCAAAAGATATTGCAGGTATTCTGAATTATTTGAAACTGGATTCCACGTATGTAGTCGGCAGAAGTGACGGCGGAATTCTTGCCTTACTGTTAGCAATCTATTATCCGCAAAAAGTAAAGAAGGCTGTTGCATTTGCAGCAAATCTCACTCCTGACAGAAAAGGGCTTTATCCATTTTTCTATAATGAAGTGCAACGAGACAGAAAGCAGGCGGACGAGATGATCAGGAGAAAGGATACATCCAAAAATTGGAAAATAATACAACAAAGGAATCGGATGATAGAATTTCAACCGCACATTTCAGCCGGAGATTTGAAAAAAATTAAATGTCCGGTGTTAGTAATGTCTACCGACAGGGATATCATTCCTGAAGAGCATACGCTGCATATTTATCGCAACATTGCCAAAGCAAATCTTTGCATTCTTACAGGAGAAAATCACTACGTTACAAAAAATAATCCTGACTTGTTTAATTCAATTGCAGGGAAGTATTTGGCGGACAATTACATGGGCGAAGAATTAAGGCATTGAGGACTAAAGCTGCTGCTAGGAGTGGGTTTTGTGAAAGGTGAGGCTTAAAGTTGTAGCAATCGGCATAAAAAACATAGAGGCATTAGTTCGGGCTTGTCCAACATTGCCCAACATTGGTTCTAAATATTTATCTTTATTAAAAGGCGGGAAGCTCTTACGGCCGGTAGGCGTTCTAATGCCACACCTGCTACAAAGCCCTAACGTAGTGTGCCATGCTGTGTGAACCGTCTTTATTAAAAAAGTATTAAAAATTAAACCATGAGCAAAATAACTTTTATTTTTTTCCTGATTTTAATATCACACTCGGTAACAGCCCAGAAACCTTTGCCTACAGACTATCTCAGTAACGAATTTCATAAAGGCAGACGTGATGCCCTAAGGAAGAGTATGCCTGCTAA
>JAYSXR010000244.1:0-3485 GCA_043717145.1 Chitinophagaceae bacterium
AAGATTGTAAAAGATGAATTGGCGGAACTGATGGGCGGTGTTGAAGCCGAGTTCAACATCAGCGGAAACCCTGCTGTGATATTGATTGCTGGCTTACAAGGTAGTGGTAAAACAACGTTCACGGGTAAGCTGGCCCATTACCTGAAAACCAAAAAAGGGAAGTCGGTATTATTGGTCGCGGCAGATATTTACCGGCCGGCAGCGATTGATCAATTAACAGTGTTGGCCGAACAGGTAGGTGTAGATATTTACAGTGAAAGAGAAAATAAAAATGCAGTAGAGATTGTATTGAATGCGATAAAGGAAGCGAAATCAAAAAATAAAAATGTCATCATCATAGATACTGCCGGCCGCCTGGCTATTGATGAAACGATGATGACAGAAGTCGCCGATATTAAAGCTGCCGTAAAACCGGCCGAGATATTGTTTGTAGTTGATTCCATGACTGGCCAGGATGCAGTAAACACCGCCAAAGCATTTAATGACCGCCTTGATTTTACCGGTGTAGTGCTTACCAAACTGGATGGTGATACAAGAGGAGGAGCTGCTTTATCTATCAAATACACGGTAAATAAGCCCATCAAATTTGTAAGCAGTGGCGAGAAAATGGATACGCTAGATGTGTTTTATCCCGAACGTATGGCGCAAAGGATCTTGGGCATGGGTGATATTGCCAGCCTGGTAGAAAAGGCGCAGGAGCAATATGATGAAGCAGAGGCCAAAAGACTGGAAAAAAAGATACGGAAAAACCAGTTCGATTTTCAGGATTTTATGGACCAGTTACAACAGATCAAGAAAATGGGTAACCTTAAAGACCTGATGGGTATGATACCGGGCGTTGGTAAAGCCGTGAAGGACATAGATATTAACGATGATTCATTTAAGGGTATTGAAGCGATGATCAGTTCTATGACCCCTTTTGAAAGGGCCAACCCCGATTCGCTTACGCCCGGAAGAAAACAGCGGATTGCCAAAGGGAGTGGAAAGGATATTGCCGAGATCAATGCTTTTATGAAACAGTTCGACCAAATGAAACAGATGATGAAAATGATGAATAATATGCCTATGAAAGGCTTTCCTGGGATGAAAGGAATGCGGAAATAGGGCATTTTACTATCGAATATTCAAGAAGGAATAATGACCCTTTAACTGTTTTTCACTTCATCAGTCAATATTACTTGTTCCATATTCAATCTTCCCGCCGGGATTGTAACAAATCCTTTACATACAAACTTGGCTGAAATCAGATTTCCCATTACTTTTGTCGTCCGGCTATTCTTAGCCGGATTAACCAATTTCTTAACGCCTTTAAATTTCTATTTAACATGGCAGTAAAAATGAGACTACAGAGACACGGTAGTAAGAAGCGTCCTTTCTACTTTATTGTAGTGGCCGATGCTCGTGCACCAAGAGATGGTAAGTTCATCCAAAAGGTTGGAACTTACAACCCGCTTACAGTACCCGCAACCATCCAACTAGACCGTCAAAAGGCACTGGAGTGGCTGAACAAAGGTGCTCAACCCACTGATACTGTACGCCGAATTCTCTCTTTCAAGGGAGTATTGTATCTGAAACACCTGTTAAGAGGTGTGAATTTGGGATTATTCGATCAAGCTGCGGCTATGACTAAATTCCAGACATGGCATGAAGAGCACGAAGCTAACATTACCCGTCGTTCGAGCGAGCACAGGAGTACCCAAAGAGCAAAGAAAGTGTATGTTCCGGTTGTAAAAAAAGTGGAAACAAAGCGGGAAGAAGCAACTGAAAGTGCTGCGGAAGCAACAACTGAAGCTTAAAAGAAGTACGATCAATATTGCTTTTGTCAAAACCCGAAACGAAAGTTTCGGGTTTTTTAATTCCCCCACAGTAACCGTAATTTGCACCCGATGAATGAGTACATTAACATAGGCCGCATTGTAGCGGGTTTTGGATTGAAGGGCGAAGTAATACTCAAGCATGCATTGGGTAAAAAAACCATGCTAACAGGGGTGGAAGCCATTTTTATTGAAGAAAATAAGGGCTCTTACCTGCCTTATTTTGTGGAATCATCCAAGGCAAAAGACCATGAAGAAATTTATGTAAAATTAGAAACGATCGATACCAAAGAATCGGCTAACCGGTTGTCAAAAAAAAAAGTATGGTTGCTGGATGATGACTTTAGAAAACTGGCAGGAAAATCAGCCCCCATCTCATTACTGGGTTTTCAGTTGATCTGTGACGAAGGTAACCTTGGGCCGATAGAAGAAGTGATAGAACAACCGCACCAGGTTTTGCTCCGCATAAGCCTCAATGGTAATGAAGCCCTGATACCATTGCATGCAGAGACATTGGATAAAATTGATCATAAAAAGAAACAGGTGCATGTAACACTGCCCGATGGGCTTTTAGATATTTACCGGTAAAGGCAGTTTGATTATTTTCGTTACCGATCCGAGATTTTTTATTCCTCTTCAACTAATCATTTACATGGTTACTCCTTCTTTTTTTGAATATGAAATTACGGTGTTACCCGAACACCTGGATAGCCTGGGCCATGTGAACAATGTAGTGTATGTTCAATTCATGCAGGACATAGCGAATAAACACTGGAACAGCCGGCCCTCCGCTGAACTGCATGAGCATTTGCTTTGGGTGGTAAGGCGACATGAAATAGACTATCTGGCCTCTGCATTCTGGAATGATATCTTACTGATCAGAACATGGACGGGAGAACATTCTGCCGTAACCTGGAACAGGCATTGTGAGATCATCCGTGTATCGGACCAAAAAAAAATCATCAGCTCAAAAAGTATATGGGTACTGGTGGATAAACTTACCTGGAAACCCAAAAGAATTGATCAGCAGATGTTAAACAGGTTTGTGTGATTTGTGCCTGTATTTTTTTTGCTGAAGCAGGTGGCTTGTAAATTTCACCTACTGAGGTTACGCTTCGATAGTTCTTCACTCCGCTTCGTCTCCGCTTCGCTGTTTCTTCGCTATTTCTTCGCGTTTACCCCGGTTTTATTAACCTGCGCCGAAGAAGATGCGAAGAAAAAGCGAAGAAAGCCCGATAATGGTGCGAACTAAGTACGAAAAGCCTAACAAATGTCATGTACATGCAAGGAATACCACTTAAAACACTTTGATGAACCTAATCTCAGGTTTAGTCCTAAATCTTAAACAAATGAGCTCCATCAACAGGTTAAAAATAATTTTATTGAGGCAACAATGCCTTCCGCATAAGTATCTTATACCAGAAACCAGCTGTATTTACTATGGAACGTTGGGGCGTGTGTAACACCAAAAATAAAATTTATTGTCTATCGCAGTGTTTTTTTACTAATTTTTGCTTACCAAAATCCTATATCCATTATCTATGGCCAGATTTGTGAAGATCCAATCTAATTTTCAAAATTTTTGCGTAATTAAAATAACGTGTATTCTTCTTGCTATTTTTTCTTTCTATAATGGGTACTCGCAACAGTCATATTCGATCTCTACCTGCA
>JAYSXR010000245.1:0-10520 GCA_043717145.1 Chitinophagaceae bacterium
AATATCTTTTTTAAGTGGCGAGGGGTCCTTATCATCTTTTGCAACCGGAACATCCTGGTTAAATACTTGGAATTTTGTAATTACCAATGGAGCATCAAACCTGTTCTCTTTAATGCTATCAGGCATGAATTCATTAAACCCGTTAACTCCCCCAAAATACATAACGCCCCTGCGTGTAGTAATAGATGAATGCGCTTTGAACTCATCTGATTGCAAGCCCTCGGCAACATAAAAATCCTTGCACTCATGGGTGGTGGGGTTAAAACGGGCTATACCCTTATTGGTGCTAAGCCAGAGGTTTCCTTTACTATCTTCCTGTATGCCAAAAATAATATCATTGGGCAGGCCATCTTTGGTTAACCATACGGTGAAATGATTGGTTTGGGTATCTAAATAATTTAATCCTCCCGCTGTACCAATCCATATATTTCCTTTGCTATCTTCAAAAATACAATTGATGGAATTATTACGAAGGCTGTTTTTATTGCCATCATGAACGAACCGGGTAAAAGAATTTTTTTTCTTGTCAAACCTGGTTAGTCCATTATCATCAGTGCCAATCCATAAGAACCCTTTGCTGTCGCTAAAAAGGGTGGCAATATTATTACTGCTAAGGCTATTGAGGTTATCACTACTGTTTTTATAATGTATAAAACCGTTCTTTTTTGAATCAAATAAGTTCAATCCTCCTCCATAAGTACCCACCCAAATATCATTATCCTTATCTTTTACAATTGCGTATGCATTATTTCCACTCAGGCTGAAGCTGTCGGCAGGGTTATTCTTAAAATGAGTGTATCCGTTATGTGATTTGTTGATGACGGTTACCCCATCTCCCCAAGTACCCACCCATATATTTTCTTTACTGTCTTCCTGAACACTTAATACATAATTACCACCAATGCTGTTTTTATTGGAAAGATCATGAACGAAATGTGTGAAAATACCTGTTAACCGATTAAACAGATTAAGCCCGCCACCATCGGTAGCCACCCATAGATTACCTTTTGAATCCTCCTGCAGGTTCAACACACTATTATTACTCAGGCTATTGGGGTCCGACGTGTGTTTATAATGCGTAAACTTATTCGCATCCTTACTATACATATTTATACCGCCACTATATGTACCCATCCACATATTGCCATATGCATCTTTATATACGCAATCAATGGAATTATTGGTTAGGCTATTTTTATCAATATCATCATGCCTGTAATTATTAAATGTTTCCTTCTCAATATTAAAAATGCTGAGCCCTCCATTTTCGGTGCCAATCCAAAGGTTTTTATTGTTATCCTCTGTTACGGAAAAAACAACATTATGTGCGAGACTGTTCTTGTTGCGCGGGTCATTTTTAAAATGACGGAATACTTCAGCTTTGCTATCAAACAGGTCCATACCTCCGCCTCGAGTACAGATCCATAAGCGATGTTGATGGTCTTCAAAAATATTCAGTATTTTATTACTGGCTAAAGATGTACTCTTTTTGACATCGTTACGAAATGCCGTAAATATTTTCTTCTTTCGGTCAAACCGGTTCAACCCGCCGTTACCCGTGGCTAACCAAACCTGCTTATGTGAATCTTCAAAAACTGCATTCACTTCATTGTCACTTAGACTTTGCGAACTGTTACTTTCATGAACATAATTGATAAAATTGCCGGTTTTTCTATTGAATAAGTTTACCCCCCTTGTTTGTGTACCTATCCATAAAATTCCCTCACTATCTTCTGTAACAGATTTGACAAAATCTTCTGAAATGCTGTTTGCCTGTTTTTTATTGTGGCGGTAATGAGCAAAGCTGTTTTTTTCTCTGTCAAACCGGTTCAGTCCACCTCCCCAAGTGCTAATCCAAAGGGCTCCTTTGGAATCTTCTATGATACCTGTAATAAAATTATTACTGATGCTGTTTGTATCGCCTGTCTCGTTTTTATAAACCGAAAACTGGTACCCATCATACTTATTCAGGCCATCTCGTGTACCAAACCACATAAAGCCCCTGCTATCCTGTAAAATACACGTAACATTACTTTGTGACAGGCCTGCATCCCTATCAAGATGTGAAAATTGTAATTGCTGGGGTTGCGAATTGACGGTGCTAAATAGCAATTGCAGGCAAAAAAGGGCAAGGTAATGATAGGGTTTCATGGTAGCTATAGCCTTACAAATAACAGTAATTAGAAACAAGTGGATGCTAACAATAAACATAATAACCATGTAGGAGTAAAAAGGAAATACTGTAGTGCAAACACCACGTATCATTAATGCTTATGGTTTTACTACGGCAGAAATTCATCATAATCATATAATTTTATTGATATGAAAATTATAAAGCTGTTTAGAGGAATAGTATATGGTCTTATCTTTTCATTTGTACAACCATTATTTGCTCAGCCAAAAGTGGTTGGCTATTTACCGGTTAATTACATAAGGGAGGCAGATATACATAAAATCTCGTTCGGGAAACTTACACACCTGAACCTGGCTTTTCTTAACCCCGATTCTTCCGGAAATTTCCTTGTTCCGGCAGCAGTAGATTTAATTGTAACTATAGCACATATAAACAATGTGAAAGTATTAATATCCATCGCCGGGGGAAATGCACCCGGGTATTATTCAAAGCTATTAAATGATGCAAACAGGGGTTATATAACCGAAAATATTGTGAGAATTATTACAGAACATCAACTGGATGGCCTAGATGTTGATCTTGAGGGAAATTCAATTGATGAACATTACACATCTTTCATCAGCGGATTATCCTATTTATTAAGGCGTGAGAAGAAACTGTTAACGGCAGCTGTGACAACCGCATACTCTCCCAAAATTACCAGCAAGGCCCTTTCCCTCTTAGACTTTGTAAATATCATGTCATATGATAAAACCGGTCCATGGACACCTCATAATCCCGGTCCACATTCCCCTTTTACCATGGCTGAAGAAGATATCCGCTTCTGGACCCAAACAAGGGGACTTTCAAAAAAGAAGATCATTCTCGGGGTTCCTTTTTACGGATATCAATTTGGGAAAGACACCATTCCAGCATGGCGTTATGCAGACATCATTAGCAGTTTTCCCAGTGCTGAAGAAAAAGATTCAGTATTTGTAAACGATGGATCGATTATTTTTTATAACGGGAAGGAAACTATAAAAAAGAAAACGAGGCTCGCTTTGCAAAAAGCGGGTGGTATTATGATCTGGCAGATATTGCAGGATGCGGAAGGAACGGGTTCATTATTAAATGTGATTGATGAAGCCGTTATAGAATCCAAAAGAAAAATTAAGCAGTTATAACAGAGATGAGCTATTTATTTTTTTTGATACACGCGAACATAATCCACCGACATACTTTGCGGGAAAACAGAATCATCTACGCCTTGTATTCCTCCCCAGTTGCCACCAATAGCCACATTGAGGATCATAAAAAAATCTTTAAGATAAGGCCAGGAATCTGTTCCATTACCTGGGTTAGGGTAAGAAAAATAAGTATCATTATCTATAGACCATATCACCTGGCTTTCCGTCCATTCCAATCTATAAACATGAAATGAATCTTGAGCATCTGCAATCATCTTACTACTGCCTTTTTGTTTTCCATTTGCCCCGTTATATAACTTGTTGTGAGCCGTACCGTAAATAACATTGGGGGTAAAGCCCACTTCTTCCATAATATCCAGTTCACCATCTTCGGGCCATTGCAAAGGAGTATGGGCCGAAAGTAACCAGATCGCGGGCCAGGTGCCACGCCCCCTGGGTATCTTTGCCCTTATTTCAAATTTTCCGTACGTCCATTGAGCTTTGCTTTTAGTAAGCAGCCTTGCTGATGTATAATTTCTTCCGTTAAGGCTTTCTTTTCTTGCTTCAATAATAAGGTTGCCATTAGCGATGCGTGCATTTTCGGGCCTTGCATTGGTATAATATTGCAGTTCATTATTACCCCATCCATTGCCGCCAACATCATAACTCCATTTAGAAGTATCCGGCATGCCGTCTGTATTAAATTCATCTGACCACACTAATTGATATGACTTATCGGCCGCTGGAATTGAAGGGTTTGAGGGTGTTACAGGTATAGTTGAAGAAGTTCCACCACTTCCTTTTCCGCAGCTTATCATAGCTAAACAGACAAAAATGCTCGCATACCAACAATTTGGGTATTTCATAGTATCCTGTATTAAAATTAATCGGATACCCTAAGATAGTATTTTAAGTGAATTCTGAACACTTTTCCTTCCTATACAACAGGCTTATCCATTCGTGTCTTACGGTAATTCTTATACGTATTATGGTAAGCAGTCCGCTCATCTGTATGTGTATGTTTCACTAAGAAGAATATGATTGCCAAAGCAGGTAACAGAAAAATAACAACATTAAAAAAAGTAGGTTCCATAAAAGGATGTTTTCTCTGTATGGTTAAACAACCATGCCAGCTGCATCATGGCTATTCATAGTTAATAAAGAGTGAGTGAATACGGGTATTTCTTTACTCAAACCTCATCTTTTATCAGTTCATTTAAGGGGATATTTTGCTTTTAACGTTATAGTGTTCCACTGATCAGTGCGGAAGGGCACGGCAGGAAGGCCCTCTTTATTATAAAGGTTTACATAGCCTGTATCGTCTGCCCATGCGTAGCGAACTGCGACCGGTTCAGGCACAGCCTCCGCAGAAACAATAACCTCGCTTCCTTCCATGATGGCTTTGGCAGGATAAAAATGTTGATCTGCGCCTGCTATTTCAAAACCTTTAATAATGTGATCAGACTTCCTTATTGCTAACCCGGCACCTGCATGATTAAAACTGATGCGGATTTTATCGGATTTTGTTTTCATTGATTGAAAAACCGGGCCGCTATACACATTCCTTTTCCCATAAGTATGGTCAAGTGCCACCAATGCCAGGCGTTTTCCAACATCCTGTTTGTTTTTTGGATGGATGTCTTTTGATTCACCAATATCCGTGGTTACTGCCATACCTGTATTAGGCAAAGAGAGTGTTAACGTTTGCGCTTCCCGCAATTCGGCCCAGGTGCTTCCATTTATACTGTTTCCATTACCCGAATTAAAGCCGGCAAGTTGTACAAAATAAAAAGGAAAATCACCCTGCCTCCAGTTTTTCCGCCAGTCAGTAATCATGAGCGGAAAGGCAGTACGGTATTGATAAGCGCGGCCCGCATTGTTTTCGCCCTGGTACCAGATAGCACCTTTGATACCGAAGTTGACCAGGGGCTGTATCATGGCATTGTATAATAATGATGGATAAGCATTGGGATTAATGGATGCTGAACCGTCATGTGCCGATTCAACCCTGTATGCCCACTCGCCCGCAAGGGAGGATGCATTGCCAGCAAAAACTATTTTCACATCAGCAGCATCGCCATATATTCCGCCACCGCCACCAGTATCATTCACCCTTACGGCTATACTGTTATTTCCTTCCTTTAAAATACCTGCGGGGATCTTGTAAACACGTTTCACATTGTATCCGTTGGTTGTGCCTATTTTCACACCATTTACATAGGTTATATCATTATCGTCTATCATTCCTAAATAAAGTTCGGCTGCCTTTCCGGCATCTGCCGATGAAAGATTGATCGCTTTTCGAAACCATACAATACCATCAAAATTGCCTAAGTTCTGTTGCTCCCAAAGTCCGGGGACGGTCATTTTCTGCCAATTACTGTTATCAAACCCCGGCTCTTTCCAGGCAGCTATAGCACTTTGTACAGGGAGACCGCCCTGTAGTAATTGTAATTTTGCAATCATCTCGGCTTTGCGTTTCTGTGCAATGGAATCAAGCGAAACCCGGGATATATTATTGATCATATGTTTGAACTCATCACTTTGTTCAAATGCTTCATGGCTTGTCCATGTCTCCACATCAGTACCCCCCCATGAAGAATGAATCAGGCCAATGGGAACATGCAATTGTTTATATAGTTCTTGTGCAAAAAAATATCCAACAGCAGTAAAGTTCCCGGTATTGGCGGGTGAAGCGGCTTTCCAGTTGGCACTACCAGCAAAATCTTCCTTGGGTTCGCCCGAAATGGCTTTGGGTATGAGTATATGACGGATATCAGGATTATTGGATTGCCGGATCTCGGCCGCGGCATTCGTTACGCCATTTACCAGGAATTCCATATTTGATTGGCCCGAACAAACCCATACTTCTCCTACCAAAATATTGCTTATCGTTAGGGTATTCTTTCCTTGGATGCTTAATGAGTATGGCCCACCTGCGGGTTCCGCAGACAGTTTCAATTTCCATTTACCATCCTCATCTGCGACCGCATTTTGTACCTGTTTTTTAAATCGCACCGTAATTTTTTCATTATTACTTGCCCACCCCCAAACCCGAATCGGTTGATCACGCTGCAGCACCATGCTGTCGCCAAAAATTTTCGGTAATCTAACCTGGGCTGAAACAAGTGAGCAGCACAAGAGCATGATAATGGACAGGCAAAGGTATTTCATATGGGAGGTATAAAAAAGTGGAAGTACCTGTTAAGTCATGGGTACGTTTTAAAATTATGCTTTTTTGGTTAGTTTAGGATCTTGGTTAGCGGGAATTTTTCTACTACCCATATTTGCGATAGGCAACGGTGTACATGGGTATTACTTATTTAATAACTCCGACCCTATCCCTGCTCTCCCATTTTTTCTGTGCAGCCTTTTCATCCAGCAGGTTCTCCATCGCATCGTAAATACTCTCTAACTGAACATCCTGTTCACCCAGCCTTTCACGTATTTCTTTTAGTTGTTCCTTCAAATCATTTTGTTGCAATAAAATTATTTTACATGAACAAACACCCTCATTATTGTTATATTCATATTGATTGCCTTATCACTGCTTAATACCCCGCTTAACATTGCCACACCCTTTTCGGTAAAAGCCTAAGGAGTAACATTTGCATTGCGTTTGTTTTGAGATGCGGTCACACATTGTGACCGGATTGCCAACCATTCGGCTACTGCAATCCTAAACATGAAATCTTTCGGGAACCGTTTACTATTGCATCTTACAGCTTGGTTTACAACTTTTATTTCTACTTCCTAAAGCTGGGAAAGGTCAAAGTTCAGGATTACCTTTTCGACTTTTATTTCGCAAATCCTGTTTTGGATACTCCACATTATTTGTATTTAGTTTTTTTACATGCTGCAAGAAATAGGCAACCTGCTGTATATTTTTGGATCGTTTACTGTACAAATACCACGTAATAATACCAACGTTTTCTCCTCGAGATTCAATAAATTCTTCCTTGCACCTTACCCTTACCTTTCTAATTTAAAATTCAAATCAAGAGCGGGTCGTTTTGGGGCATTGGCAACTTTCCAACCTGTCCTGTACATCCATTCGGTCATTTTTTTTAGTTTGGCGATATCAATATTTGCTGCATTATCCTGGGGAGTATGATAATCAGGATGCAGTAAAGTGCTGTACATTAAAGAAGGGATGCCGGCCCTTGCATAAGGCAAATGGTCGCTTCTGAAATACCACCCTTCCACGTGGGTGGTTTTATCCCACAAGGTATCTAACTTAAATTTTGGCCCTTCCTTATTGGCACCCAAAGCCATGTTGACCAGCGCGAGTGAGTTTCTATGCGGTGGGTATACACCAAGTAGTGCTGCGCTATCAGGATTATTTCTGCCAATCATATCCCCGTTTAAAACAGCCACAATACTTTTTTGAGGAATCGTTGGGTTGGCAACATACCACCTCGAGCCTAATAATCCCCTTTCTTCAGCCCCATGTATAACGAAAATCACAGACCTCTTTCCCGGATTTTTTTTGAATGCCCTGGCAATGGCCAGCATAGCCACGTCTACGCTGGCATTATCATCTGCGCCGTAAAAAACACTGTCTCCTTTAACTGTATTTCTAACGCCATGGGCATCCTGATGGCCGCTATATAACACATATTCCTTTGCAAGCTCTTTATCAGTTCCATTAATTTTTCCAATGATATTTACCGATGGATACTCAAATCTTTCAATGATGATGTTAGCGGCAAGCTTTGCATTGTTTTGTTGCAATACAGATTTGAGTGAACTATGTACCCATAAAACAGGAACAGTGGCGGTAACAAAAGTATTAGGCCCACCCTCAATATCGTAAGTGCCTCTTTTAAAATTTTCAACTGCATCTGCCCAACTTTTTTCGGCTAATGCATCTGTAATAAATATAATGGCCACCGCCCCTTTGTTAATCAGTTGAGCGCCATACTTTGTCATCACACTCCGGCTATAGCGCCAGGTGGGTAAAGAAACATCCTGGTTGATACCGGTTGCATTAGCTTCAAGGGCTACTACTTTTCCCTTTACGTCGATATTAGCAAAATTAATATCGGCAGCATTGCCAAGATATAATACGGGGGCTTCTATATTTTTTGGGGCCATTTGCGATATGGCCACTTCATTCCATAGTTGGAGTGGCTGATTATTGATAGAGATATTCGATGTCGCTGCAACCCTGTTTCGCCACATACTGAAAAACTGTAGGTAGGTACCATCATCACCCGCGGGCGATAAGCCTATCTCCCTGAATTTATCAGCCAGCCATACAGATGCTATTAACTCATCTAAGGTACCTGCTGAACGCCCCCTGAAATGAGCGTCGGCTAAATCATACATATCCTTTTTCAGGTCGGAAGATGTGATGCGCTGCAATGCCGGCGGGGTAGCAGATGGGAGATTGGGTTGTGCAACGGAGCAAAATGATATAACCGTAAGCAAGCAGTAAGCGATGATTTTTCTCATATTCTGTAATTATTTGTTCAGTAATTTATTGAAAATAGTAACACATAAAAAAACCAACTATGACGAATAGGCCATAGTTGGTTTGAAGATATTCACCAGACTATCGGATCAATTAATAGCCTGCGTTTTGTGTCAGGTTTGGATTCGCCCTGATTTCGCGTGCCGGGATTGGGTACACAAGCTTTGGTGAATTCCATGGAAAAGCAGCAACTGCACCCTGCGTTCTTTTAATATCATGCATAGCTGCGCCTTCAAAAGCCAGTTCAAGTTTCCTTCCTTTGAGGATGGCCGCCAAGGTTACGTGTGCAATCGTTAAGGGTGGTAACTTAGCCCTAGTCCTGATTACATCTACATCGTTCATCGGGCTATCCCCCACGCTGGCACCGGTCCTGAAGTTAGCTTCTGCGCGTACCTGATACATTTCAGCCAAACGGATAATGTGTACATTGCTATAGAGATAATCGAACTTACCGGTATACCTCGAACCACCGGACGTATAAAACAGGCCTAACCGGGCATCTCCTGTTTCATATAATGCTGTAAGTGCATTGTTAATCTGAATATCGCCCCGGCTGTTTGCGGAAAAGAAAGTCTGGAAACGGTTATTTCAGGAGCTTGGGGTAACCTGCATGGCAAAAATATCTTCGGTAGTATTGGCGGATACATTATTCGGAAACGCATCGGCATAAGCGGTTTTTAAAGAAAATCCTCCCGCCGGAGCCATTGAGATAACCCTGTTCGCAGCATTGGCAGCATTGGCATAATCGACTTTTTGAAGGTATACCCTGGCTGCGAGAAAAGCCGCAGTTACTTTACTGGCAAAAAACCCGTTCTTCACAGGCAGCTTGGCTTCTGCATCAGTAAGATCTATTAATATCTGGGCATATACATCTGCTACTTTACTCTTTGTAACCTGGTTGTCTGCAGTGATGCTAAGGGTGGGTGTAAATACGATGGAAACACCATCATTGGAAGCAGGATCGCCATCATTCCAGCTTTTAGCATACAACCTTACCAGATCAAATAATACAGTGGCCCGAATAAATTTTGCTTCTCCCTTTACCTTGTCAACCTTGCCAGGTTCCACAACCGCTAATGCAGAGAGTACATTATTTACATCATTAATACTCGTATAACCGGAGCGTCAGCTATTGGCTACAAATGCATTATCAACAGGAATCGTTTTGTTATTGATTTGTGTAAACTGTTGAAACGTGCCACTCCAGTTGGGTTCGCCGGAGTTAGCCTGAAGTTCAGACGCGATAAAAGGATAACCGCCATAAAAAGTAGCGGTTCCCAGGTCTGCGTATGCACCGGTTAAAGCAACCAATACATAGCTGCTTGTATTCAACGCAACAGTCTGGTAAATGCTTTGCGTAGGTTTGGTATCAAGGCTTTTATTGCAACTGATGACAATTACTATCCCGAAGCCTACCAGTATTTTAAAAAATATATTTTTCATTTCAAAAGAATTATAATTGATTAATAAAAATTACAGTCCGATGTTTTTTACCATAATGATCCTGGCAAAAAACGGTTATTAAAGCGCGCATTGACGCTGCAAAGATAAAATGCCTGCGAATAAGAAGCTGTTTGAGTTAATTAATATTATTTACCATTAGGCACATCACAGCCAAATAAATGTAACTGATAGCCGATTCGGGCGTTCTCTTATAATTGATTACAAGCCTTCTAAAATTCAGAAGCCAGGCAAATGTCCTTTCTATGATCCAGCGTTTGGGCTGTACTGCCCATTTAACTGT